>NZ_JOGH01000032.1:0-91960 GCF_000721345.1 Kitasatospora sp. NRRL B-11411
CGCCCATTCACCCGCCCCATTCACCCATCCGCGCTACACCCGCCCCGCCTGCACCCGCCCGCCTGCACCGAGCCACCTGGCACCGGCCCAGCGTCGCACCGCCGCACCGTCCGCCGGAATCCCCGCCGGACGGTGCGGCAACAGCCCCTCCCCCGCTACCTCTCGTCCCGCCAGGACCGCCAGAGCGCCGCGTACGGCCCGCCGGAGGCCACCAGCTCCGGGTGCGGCCCGTACTCGGTGATCCGGCCCTGCTCGACCACCGCGATCACGTCGGCGTCGTGCGCGGTGTGCAGCCGGTGCGCGATCGCCACCACGGTGCGCCCGGCCAGGACCCGGGAGAGCGAACGCTCCAGGTGCCGGGCCGCCCGCGGGTCGAGCAGCGAGGTGGCCTCGTCCAGCACCAGGGTGTGCGGGTCGGCCAGTACCAGCCGGGCCAGCGCCAGCTGCTGGGCCTGGGCGGGCGTCAACGCGGTGCCGCCGGAGCCGACTTCGGTGTCCAGCCCGTCCGGCAGCGCGTCCACCCACTCCTGCGCGTCGACCGCGGTGAGCGCGGCCCGCAGCTCGGTGTCGTCGGCCTCCTCGCGGGCCAGGTGCAGGTTGTCCCGCAGGGTGCCGACGAAGACGTGGTGCTCTTGGTTGACCAGTGCCACCTCGGTGCGCACCCGCTCGGCCGGCATCCGCGACAGCTGCGCCCCGCCGAGCGTGACCAGGCCCCGGCCCGGCGCGTAGATGCCCGCCAGCAGCCGGCCCAGCGTCGACTTGCCCGCCCCCGACGGCCCGACCAGCGCCACCCGGCTGCCCGGCTCGACGTCCAGCGTGATGTCGCGCAGCACGTCCGCCCCCTCCCGGTAGCCGAAGCTGACCTGCCGGGCCTCGACCCGGCGGCCGTCCGGGCGCAGCGCCGCGTCGGTCTCCGGCTCGGCGACCTCGCGGACGCCGACCAGCCGGGCCAGCGAGGTCTGCCCGATCTGCAGCTCGTCGTACCAGCGCAGGATCCGGGAGACCGGGTGCACCAGCGCCTGGGCGTACAGCACCCCGGTGGTCAGCCGGCCCGGGCCGATCCAGCCGTGCAGGGCGAACAGTCCGCCCAGCACCAGGGTGCCGAGCACGGCCAGCGCGTAGGTGCCGTCCACGGTGGGGAACCAGACGCTGCGCAGCCACAGCGTGTACCGCTCCCAGGCGATCCACTCGCTGATCTTCCGGTCCGTCAGCTCCACCCGGCGGTCGCCGAGCCGCAGCGCCTCGACCGTCCGCCCGGCGTCGACCGTCTCGGCGAGCACGGTGTTGACCGCCGCGTACCCGGCCGACTCGTTGCGGTAGGACTGCGGGGCCCGCCGGAAGTACCAGCGGGAGGTGAGGATCAGCAGCGGCAGGCCGAGCACGGCGGTGGCGGCCAGCAGCGGCGAGGTGACCACCAGCGCGCCGAGCACCAGCACCACCGAGACCACGGCGACCACCAGTTCGGGCACCGCGTCGCGGACCGAGCGGGCCAGCCGGTCGATGTCGGTGGTGCCCCGGGAGACCAGGTCACCGGTGCCGGCCCGCTCCAGCACGCCGAGCGGCAGCCCCACCGAGCGGACCAGGAAGTCCTCCCGCAGGTCGGCCAGCGCCTCCTCGCCGAGCACGCTGCCGCGCAGCAGCGACAGCCCGGTGAACACCGACTGCACCACCAGCGCGGCCAGGTACCACCCGATCGCGGCGGCGATCCGCCCGCCTCCGCCCTCCACCGACAGCGACTGCACCAGCGACCCGAGCACCGCCGGCCCGACCAGCCCCGCCACCGTCGCCGCCCCGTGCAGGCCCACCACCGCAGCCAGCCCCTTGCGGTGACGCCGCAACAGCATCCGCCCGTACGCCCGCACGGCCGCGGTGGAGCCGACCGGCAGCGTGGTGGCCGGCCCCTGCTCGTGCATCTTCGGGGGCTTCACGACGTACTCCTTCGACTCCGACTCCGACTCTGACTCTGACTCCAGCTCCAGCTCTGACTCCGGCTCCGGCTCCGGCTCCGGCTCCGCTGGACGTGCTGGTGGACGCGCCCCCGGACGACCTCCGCGGCAGTCCGGACCACGGACGGGCACCCGTTCACTGCGCACCTCCCGAACCCACCGCTACCTCCGCTTCCCCTGCGTCCCCTGCCCTCGCGCCGCCCGGCGCGCCCTCGTCCCGGGTGACGACCGCCCGGTAGCGCGGGTCCGCCGCCATCAGCTCCCGGTGGGTGCCGGTGGCGGCGACCCGGCCCTGCTGGAGCAGCAGGACGGTGTCGGCCCGGTCGAGCAGCAGCGGACTGGTGGCGAAGACCACCGTGGTGCGCCCGGCCCGCAGTTCGCGCAGGCCCGCGGCGATCCGCGACTCGGTGTGGGCGTCGACCGCGCTGGTCGGTTCGTCCAGCACCAGCACCGGCGGGTCGGCCACCAGCGAGCGGGCCAGCGCGAGGCGCTGGCGCTGGCCGCCGGAGAGCGAGCGGCCGCGCTCGGTGATCCGGGCCGCCATCGGGTCGCCCGCGCACTCGGGCGAGCCCTCGACCAGCGCCTCCAGCGCGTCCTCGGCGCGGGCGGCGGCCAGTGCCTCGGCGGGCTCGACCCGGCCGGAGCGGGGGACGTCGAGCAGCCCGGCCAGGGTGCCGGAGAGCAGCACCGGCTCCTTGTCGTGGACCAGCACCGCTGCTCGGGCGGCGGCCAGCGGCACCCCGTCCAGCGCGATCCCGCCGAGCCGGACGGAGGGCTTGGCCCGCTCGCCCTCGGCGAGCGCGGGCCGCCCGCCGAGCCGGGCCGCCAACTCCCCCGCCGCGTCCGGGTCGCCGCAGACCACCGCGGTCAGCCGCCCGGCCCGGGCGGTCAGCCCGCTGACCGGATCGTGCAGGTCCGACCGCCCGGCCCGGCGCACCAGCTCCACCGCGCCCTCACCGCCCCCCGCCCCGACCGGAGCTGACGCTCCGTCACCATTCGGGCCCTCCTCCCGGGTCAGCGCGAGCACCTTGACCGCCCGCCCGGCCGAGACCCGGGCGACGCTCCAGGCGTGCGCGGCCTCGCCGATCACCCGCAGCGGGGCGGCCAGGAAGGCGGTGGCGCCGTAGACGGCGATCAGCTCGCCGACCCCGATCGACCCGTCGAGGGCCAGCCGGGCGCCGTACCAGGTGACGCCGATGACGAACAGGCCGGGCAGCAGCACCTCCTGGGCCTGCATCACCGCCCAGGTGCGAGCGGTACGGACGGCGGCGGCGCGCACCCGCTGGGAGGCGGCCCGGTAGCGGCGCAGGAACAGCTCCTCGCCGCCGATGCCGCGCAGCACCCGCAGCCCGGCGACCGTGTCGGCGGCCAGCTCGGAGGCCTTGCCGCCGAGCGCGCGCTGCTCGGTGTACCGCCGCTCGAACGGCCCGAGCAGCGGCCACACCGCGGCAGCCAGCACGGGCATGCCGAGCAGCACGGCCAGCCCGAGGCCGGGTTGGTGCCACAGCACCACGACGCTGACGCCGAGCCAGGCCAGCACCGCGCCGTACAGCCGGGCGGTGAGCTCGACGTACCAGCCGATCTTCTCGACGTCGCCGCTGGAGACGGCGACGATCTCGCCGGTGGCGATCCGCCGGCTCAACCCGCCGCCCAGCGCGGAGGCCTGACGGGCCACCAGCTGGCGGACCTGGGAGGCGGCGTGGATCCAGTTCCACACCGCCCGGCGGTGCACCAGCACCGTCATCGTGGTCTGCAGGGCGGACAGCAGCAGGGCGAGCAGACCGGCCGCCAGCAGGGCCCGGGTGTCCCGGTCGACGACGGCCTGGACGCCGCGGCCGATCGCCACCGGCAGCGCGGCCAGCGCACCGAGCTCCAGCGTGCTCCACAGCGTGGCGAGCAGCCGGCCCCGGAGCTGGGAGCGGCCGAGCCAGCGCAGGAACCCGCGCGGCGAACTGAGGTCGGGGCTGCCGGGATCGGGCAGCGGAAGGGGGACGAGCGGCATGGTCGCTCCGTTACGGGGTGCGGCGGGGCAGGGAGGGACGGGCCCGGCCGGGGGAGCACGGCGGGCGGCGTCGGCCGGCCGGGCCCGGTGCGGGCTCCGGCGCGTCGGAGGTGAGCGGCGGAAGGGGTGGTCGGCTCGTCACATGCGGTGAGCCTGACCGTCGCCCTGTGACGCACGCAACAGGTTTTCCGGCAGAACGGCCCGATCCGGCCGCCGGCCCCGCCGGCTTTCATCCGTTCCGGGGAACTACCCGCTCCCGGGAATAAACCGCAGCTCACTGCCGTTGCAGCCGCTCCGGAAGCCCGGAGAGGCAACACGGGCAACAACAGCAGGACCAGCAGGACCAGCAGGACCAGCAGAAGCGAACCGGCAACCGAAGGGCACCCCTTCCCGTGACCAGCACCCCCGCAGTCCCCCCGATCCCCTCGATCACGCTGAACGACGGCGTGCGGATCCCGCAGCTCGGCTTCGGCGTCTGGCAGGTGCCGGACGCGGAGGCCGTCCCCGCGGTGCGCACCGCGATCGAGGCCGGCTACCGCTCGATCGACACCGCCGAGATCTACGAGAACGAGAAGGGCACCGGCCAGGCGATCGCCGAGTCCGGCGTGGCCCGCGACGAGCTGTTCGTGACCACCAAGCTGTGGAACTCGGGCACCGTCGACTGGTCCGGTCAGCAGGGCCGCGACCGGGTGCTGCGCACCTTCGACGAGTCGCTCGGCCGCCTCGGCCTCGACCGGCTGGACCTGTACCTGATCCACTGGCCGCGCCCGATGCACGGCGACGCCTTCCTGAACATCTGGCGCGCCTTCGAGCAGCTGCACGCCGAGGGCCGGGTCCGCGCGATCGGCGTCTCCAACTTCCGGGTGCCGGACCTGCGGGCGCTGCTCGCCGAGGCCGAGGTGAAGCCGGCCCTGAACCAGATCGAGCTGCACCCGTACTTCCCGCAGGCCGAGCTGCGCGCCCTGCACGCCGAGCACGGCATCGCCACCGAGGCGTGGAGCCCGCTGGGCCAGGGCAAGGACCTGCTGGCCGAGCCCGCCCTGCTGGCCGTCGCCGCCAAGCACGGCCGCACCGCGGCCCAGGTGGTGCTGCGCTGGCACCTGCAGTCCGGCGTGATCGCCATCCCGAAGTCGGTCACCCCGGCCCGGATCCGGGAGAACCTGGACGTCACCGGCTTCGAGCTGGACGCCGAGGACCTCGCGGCGATCGACGGCATCGCCACCGGGCAGCGGATCGGCCCGGACCCGGCGGACTTCGACTGGAACTGAGAGCGGAGTTGACGCCCCGTCCGCTGACGGAGAGTCAACTCCACCGACGCCGGAGGGGGCCGAAACCCGATCGGGTTTCGGCCCCCTCCGGCACGTCCCGGGCGGTGCCGCGTTACCGGCCGGGGCGCGCTCGCCGCCCGAACGACCGGGCAGCGTTTTGCAGAATCGTTACAGCCGGGCCGCCTTCGCGAGCAGCGCCAGTGCCGGTGCGTGCTCCTGCGGTTCCAGCGGGGCGAGCAGTGCCTCCTGGACCTCGCGGACCCCGGCGGTGGAGCGGTGCAGCAGCTCCTGGCCGGTCGGGGAGAGCGAGAGCAGGTTGCGGCGCCCGTCCGAGGGGTCCCGGCGGCGCAGCACCAGGCCGCGCCGGACCAGCCGGCTGACCATCTCGGCCATCGTCGCCTTGTCGAGCGAGGCCAGCTCACCGACCGTGCGCTGGTCGGCGCCCGGCTCGGTCTCCAGGGCGTCCAGCACCGCGTACTGAGGGGCCGTCAGCTCGGTGCCGACCTTCTCCGTCCAGAGCTTGGTGTGCACCTGCTGGGCGACCCGGATCAGGTAGCCGATGGCCCGCTGGGCGTCCAGCGTGGGCCTGGCCTCCCCCGGCACGGCGACCGCGGACGGCTCCAGCCGGGCTATCCGGGCCATCACCCGGACGATCTCCAGCTGCTCGTCCGGGCCGAGCGGCTCGAACAGGGTCCGCTGGACCCGGACCACGCCGCCGGTCGCCTCGCGGACGGCCTGAGCGCCGCTCTGCGAGAGGGCGAGCAGCTTGCGGCGGCCGTCGGCCGGGTCCCGGCGGCGGAGCACCAGGCCCCGTCGGACCAGCCGGGCGACCATCTCGGCCATCGTCGCCTTGTCGAGCGAGGCCCGTTCGCCGACCGTGCGCTGGTCGGCTCCGGGCTCCAGGGCCAGTACCAGCAGCACCGCGAACTGCGGAGCCGTCAGCTCGGTACCGACGTATTCGGACCACAAGCGGGTGTGCACCTGCTGGGCCACGCGGATGAGGTGACCGGGCGACTGCTGCAGTCGGCCGGGCACGCGGGTTGTCGGGATCTCCCCCAGCACCATGAAATCCGTCCCGGTGTCACGCCCGGGTGTGTGTGGGACACCCGAGCGGGGCAGTAACGGCGAGTGAGCATCCCGCTGTGAGTGAGGACGCGCCGGCCGTGCAGCCGGTGGCTGCTGGCGCACACTATACAAACGGTCGGCCTGGACTGGCAGGTAGGGGCGCAGAGTAGTCGCAGGTTCGGCGAAGTTGGCATATTTCCCCCGCATGTCGGGACCACGCCCAACCCGGTTCACCCGCTCGGCCGCTTTTCGCCCTCACCCTCCGTCACCTGCGGCGCTGCCCCTGGCCGGAAACCCTACCCGCCGGTAGGGTTGCCGCGCTGCGCGCTGCGCACCTCATTTATTTCTCATCCACGGGTCGCCGGCCCGCGCCGGTCCCGTCGTCCGACTTCGAGAGAGACGAGTACGAAGATGACCGAGCAGAGCACGTCCGTGACCGCCGACGCCCCGGTGCGGGTGGCCGTGGTGACGGGTGCGGCGCGTGGGATCGGCGCCGCCACCGCGCTCCGGCTGGCCGCGGACGGTTACGCCGTCGCCGTGGTCGACCTGGAGGAGTCCACCGCCAAGGGCACCGCCGAGGCGATCGAGGCCGCGGGCGGCCGCGCGCTGGCCGTCGGCGCGGACGTGTCGGACGCCGAGCAGGTGCAGGCCGCGGTGGACCGGATCGCCGCCGAGCTGGGCACCCCGGTGGTGCTGGTGAACAACGCCGGCGTGCTGCGCGACAACCTGCTGTTCAAGATGTCCGAGTCGGACTGGGACACCGTGATGAGCGTGCACCTCAAGGGCGCCTTCCTGATGACCCGCGCGGTGCAGAAGCACATGGTGGCGGCCGGCTTCGGGCGGGTCGTCAACCTGTCCTCCTCCTCCGCCCAGGGCAACCGCGGCCAGGCCAACTACTCGGCGGCCAAGGCCGGCCTGCAGGGCTTCACCAAGACCCTGGCGATCGAGCTGGGCAAGTTCGGCATCACCGCCAACGCGGTCGCCCCCGGCTTCATCGCCACCGACATGACCGCGGCCACCGCGGCCCGGGTCGGCATGGAGTTCGAGGCGTTCAAGCAGGCCGCCGCCTCCGCCATCCCGGTCCAGCGGGTCGGCGTGCCGGAGGACATCGCGCACACCATCTCCTTCCTGGCCTCCGAGGGCGCCGGCTTCGTCTCCGGCCAGGTCATCTACGTGGCCGGCGGCCCGCTCGACTGACCCGGCCGGCGCCGCGGCGCGCTCGTGGTGCGCCGCCCGGGGCCGGGGTCCAGACTCGATGGCAGACCTCCCGCCGCCGGCCCCGGCGGCGGGCGCGCCCCGTCGGAGGGGCCGGGCCGGCCCCTCCGGCGCTCCACCCACGGAGGATCTTGATGACCGACTCCACGGACAGCGAGTCCATGCCGACCCCGGACAACCTGCTGCACACCGGGGCGGAGCACCCGGTCGACCCCGAGGACCTGGTGATGGCCTCGGGCCGCACGCCCACCCCGGCGCTGCTGGCGAAGGCCAAGAAGGACCTGGAGGAACAGGGCGCGGCGGCCGTCGAACGACTGCTGCCCTGAGCCCGGCGCCGCCCGTTCGAATCGGCGGCCGATTTCCCGGAAGCGACCCGGAAGTGACCTGGGTCACGGGAAATCGGCCGCCTCATTCGTTCTCGCACCACCGTCCGGGCCATTGGAGAAACCACCGGAATGCGGCGCCCGGGAGCGCCGGGGAGCGTGATTTCCCCCACGCACCGCACCTTTCCGGCCCCGCCGCTCCGCCCTTGAACTGCCCCTATGGAGAAACCGGGGACGACACGTCACCAGCGGGTGACAGATCCCCCGAATAGCCCGGAAGGCTCCGGGGCGACCGGTAATGTCGAAGCCGTGCCAGCCAAGCCCGAATCACCCGAGCAACAGATATCGACCGCACCGCGCGCGGTTCCGGTCCGATCCGGTCACGATCCCCACACCGGAACGACCGAATCCGCGCTCCCGTCGATCAGCCGGCGGCACGCCCTGCTCTTCGGCCTGGTCGGAGTGCTCTACCTGCTGGTGGTCCTGGCCATCCTGTACGACTCCCCGCTGGTCGACCTGGACTGGTCGCTGCAACTGCTGCGGCCGTACCGGCGCTGGCCGGACGCCCTGCCCTACCTGGACATCTGGGTGATCGCCGGACAGCGCGGCCCGACCGCGATCGCGGCCTGCCTGTGGCTGGGCTGGCGCTGCTACCGCTCGCACTCGGCGCGGCCGCTGCTGGTGATGGGCATGGCCCTGCTGCTGCTGAACGTCACGGTCGGCGGGGTGAAGATCCTGACCGGCCGGCTGGGCCCGCACTACGCGCACTACGTGGGCTCGCCCGAACTGTTCTCCGGCGGCAGCATCTTCCCCTCCGGCCACACCGCGAACGCCGTGGTCACCTGGGGCGTGCTGGCCTACCTGGCCACCCGCTGGCGCCGCACCGGCACCGTGCTGGCGGGACTCACCGCGGCCTCGATCGGGCTGACCACCGTCTACCTGGGCACCCACTGGATCTCGGACGTGTTCGCGGGCTGGGCGGCGGGCGCGCTGGTGCTGCTCTCGCTGCCGCTGGCCGAGCCGGCCGTCGCCGCGCTGGACCGGCGGGTGCTGGCCGCCTGGCACCGGGAGGGCCGCTTCGCCCGCCCGGCCGCCGTGCCCCGGCCGCGCCCGACCGCCTCCCCGCTCCCGCAGCCGTGGCCGTCCCACCCGCTGCCGGCCCGTCCTCAGCCCGCCCAGGCGCGCTCCACCACGCCGTCGCGCACCGTCAGGTTGAGCCGGTCCGAGCGGTACTCCATGGTCAGCAGCGCGTCCGGCGCCAGCACCCGCACGGTGCGCCAGCCGCGCTCGGCGGCCAGCGCCCGGGCCGGTTCCACCGGCAGCCCCGGATAGTCGTCCAGCCGGTCGTCCATCGTTCCGCCTCCCCGTACCCGAACGGTCCTACCCTGGAAGGGTACGAGGGAGGCGGTTGCGTATGCGGCGGGCCAGGACCCCGAAGGTGTGGCTGAGCGGGACGGAGCCGGCCAACGCGCGCAGCGACCTGAAGCTGCGCTTCCTGCTGTCGGTGCTGTTCCTGCCGTTCTTCGCGCTCTGCACGGCAGGGTTCGCGGTGTGGGCGGCACTGGCCTCCCCGCACGGCGCGCCCAGCAGCGGGACACTGGTGGTGTTCGCGGTGGGCTGCGGGGTGCTGACCGCGGTGGCGGCGGCGGACCTGTGGGTCGTGGTGCGCCGCCGCCGCACCGAGCTGTGACCGCTAGCGCGAGCCGACCGCCTGCTTGACCAGCGTCCGCCCGAAGTCCCACATCAGGCCGCTGCCGCGGTGGGCGTCGTCCATCACCTCGGTGAAGGCGTCGACGAAGCGGTCGACCTCCTTCTCGGTGACGATCAGCGGCGGGATCAGCTTGATCACCTCCAGGTGGTCGCCGGAGACCTGGGTGAGGATCCGGTGCCGCTGCAGCAGCGGGACGACCACCATCTGCGCGAACAGCCCCTTGCGGGCGGCCTGCAGCGCCGTCCAACCGGTGCGTAGCTTCAGCGACTTGGGGCGGCCGAACTCGATGCCGATCATCAGCCCGCGCCCGCGCACCTCGGCGAGCAGCTCGTACCGCTCGGTCAGCGCCGCCAGCCGGGACCGGAACAGTTCGCCGACCTTCGCGGCGTTCTCCACCACGCCCTCCTGCCGCATCACGTGCAGGGTGGCCAGGCCGGCGGCCATCGCCTGGGCGTTGGAGCCGAAGCTGGCGGAGTGGACCAGCACCCGGTCCATCGAGGAGTACACCTTCTCGAAGATCCACGACTTGCCGAGCGTCGCCCCGATCGGCACGTACCCGCCGGAGAGCGCCTTGGCCGCGCAGACCAGGTCGGGGCGGACGCCCTCCTCGGCCTGGTAGGCGAAGAAGGTGCCGGTGCGGCCGACGCCGGTCTGCACCTCGTCGCAGATCAGCAGCGCCTTGTGGGCGTGCAGCAGTTCCTGGGCGGCGGCCAGCCAGCCGGGCGGCGGGGCGAGCACGCCCTTGCCCTGGATCGGTTCGACGATCAGCGCCGCGACGTCGCCCTTCTTCAGCTCCTTCTTCAGCGCGCCGAGGTCGCCGAGCGGGATCGCGGTGTCCGGCAGCAGCGGGTCGAAGCCCTTGCGGAAGCCGCCCTCGCCGTTGACCGAGAGCGAGCCCGCGGTGAGGCCGTGGAAGGCGTGGTCGCAGTACAGGACGCGGCGCTTCCCGGTGGCGTACCGGGCGAACTTGAGCGCCGTCTCGACCGCCTCGGTGCCGCTGTTGCCGAAGAACACCCGGTCCAGGCCGGGGGCGTGGGCGATCAGCTGCTCGGCGAGCAGGCCGGGCAGCGGGGAGCAGTCGAAGCGGGTCAGGTCGGCCGTCTCCAGCTCCATCACCTGCTCGATCGCGGCCCGGACGGCGGGGTGGTGCCGGCCGAGCGCGAAGATGCCGAACCCGGCGAGCATGTCGAGGTACTCGTTGCCCTCGGCGTCGTAGAAGTACGGCCCCTTGGCGCGTTCGTAGTACCGGTCGAAGCCGATGGTGTGCAGCATCCGGGGCAGCTGCGGGTTGAGGTAGCGGGCGTGCAGTTCGTAGCGCTCGCCGCCCCGGGCGTCGAGCAGGGCGGCGAGGTCGAGCGGTTCGGCCTGGGTCACGCTGGTTCTCTCCGATCGGTCACTTGCGCGGCACCCTGGGCCGGTACTCCTGGGCGCCGCTCCGCGTGCCGGGCAGCAGGCGGCGGGCGTAGGCGGCGGTCTGGGCGGCGACGCCGGTGCCGGTGAGTCCGATCTCCTCCAGGATCTCACCGCGCGAGGCGTGCGCCAGGAACTCCTGCGGGATGCCCAGGTCGCGCAGCGGGACGTCGACCTCGGCGTCCCGCATGGCCTGGGCGACGGCGGCGCCGACGCCGCCGGCCCGCCCGTTGTCCTCGACGGTGACCACCATCCGGTGCGCGGCGGCCAGCGCGACCAGCGCCGGGTCGACGGGCTTGACCCAGCGCGGGTCGACCACGGTGGCGGTGATGCCGTCGGCGGCCAGCAGCGCGGCGGCGTCCAGGCAGGCGGGCGCCATCGGGCCGACGGCGACCAGCAGCACGTCGGGGCTGGGGCCGGTGCGGGCCAGCACGTCGACGCCGCCGATCCGCTCGACCGCCGGGATCGCGGGCCCGAGGTCGCCCTTGGGGAAGCGCACCACGGTGGGCGCGTCCTCGACGGCGACGGCCTCCCGGAGCTGCTCGCGCAGCCGGTCGGCGTCGCGCGGGGCGGCCAGCCGCAGCCCGGGGACGACCTGCAGGACCGACATGTCCCACATGCCGTTGTGCGAGGCCCCGTCGTTGCCGGTGACGCCCGCCCGGTCGAGCACGAAGGTGACGCCGAGCCGGTGCAGCGCGACGTCCATCAGCACCTGGTCGAAGGCCCGGTTCAGGAAGGTCGCGTACACCGCGACGACGGGGTGCAGCCCGCCGGTGGCCAGGCCCGCGGCGGAGGCCACCGCGTGCTGCTCGGCGATCCCGACGTCGTAGGTCCGCCCGGGGTGCGCGGCGGCGAACGGCCCGAGCCCCACCGGGTGCAGCATCGCGGCGGTGACGGCGACCAGGTCGGGGCGCTCGGCGCCGAGGGCGAGCATCTCCTGCCCGAACACGGAGGTCCAGGAGGCCCCGGCGGACGGGGAGATCGGCAGGCAGGTGTACGGGTCGATCGGGCCCACCGCGTGGAAGCGGTCGGCCTCGTCCTGCTCGGCGGGCCGGTAGCCGCGGCCCTTGACGGTCAGGCAGTGCACGATGACGGGCCCGCCGAAGTTCCGGGCCTGGCGCAGCGCCTGTTCGACGGCGGCGATGTCGTGGCCGTCGATCGGGCCGAGGTACTTCAGGCCGAGGTCCTCGAACATGCCCTGCGGGGCGAAGGCGTCCTTGAAGCCCTTCTTGGCGCCGTGCAGCGCGTCGAACAGCGGCGGGCCGACCACGGGGGTGCGCTGCAGGGCGTCCTTGCCCCAGGCCAGGAAGCGCTCGTAGCCGCGGGTGGTGCGCAGGGTGGCGAGGTGGTGGGCGAGGCCGCCGATGGTCGGCGAGTAGGAGCGCTCGTTGTCGTTGACGACGATGACCAGCGGGCGGTCCTCGGCCTCGGCGATGTTGTTGAGCGCCTCCCAGGCCATGCCGCCGGTGAGCGCGCCGTCGCCGATCACCGCGACGGTGCAGCGGTCCACCCCGAGCAGCTGGTTGGCCTTGGCGATGCCGTCGGCGTAGCCGAGCGCGGTGGAGGCGTGCGAGTTCTCGATCAGGTCGTGCTCGGACTCGGCCCGCGAGGGGTAGCCGGAGAGCCCGTCCTTGGCGCGCAGCCGGCTGAAGTCCTGCCGGCCGGTGAGCAGTTTGTGCACGTAGGCCTGGTGGCCGGTGTCCCACAGGACGCGGTCGTGCGGGGAGTCGAAGACCCGGTGCAGAGCGATGCTGAGCTCGACCACGCCGAGGTTGGGGCCGAGGTGGCCGCCGGTGCGGGTGACGGCGTCGATCAGGAAGTCGCGGATCTCGTCGGCGAGCAGCGGCAACTGCTCGGGGTGCAGGCGTCGGAGGTCGGCGGGCCCGGTGATCCGGCTCAGCAGTGGCATGGCGTACCCCTCACGGCTGGTTCGGTGTGCGTGGAGTGTCGGTGTCCAGCCTGCGGCCCGGTGGTCGCGGTCGCCTGTCGGCGTGGGCCGCCCGCGCGGGCGCGGGCGGCCGGTGACGGCCGGTCAGACCGCCTTGGGCGAGGCGAGGGTCTCGCGGGCGGCGCGGATCGACTCCTTGAGCGAGCCCATGGTGGCGAGCACCGCGGTCGGCTCGTAGCCGCAGTGGGCCATGCAGTTGTCGCAGCGCGGGTCGCGGCCGCGGCCGTACTTGTCCCAGTCGGTCTTCTCGATCAGCTCGCGGTAGGTGGGGACGTAGCCGTCGGACATCAGGTAGCAGGGGCGCTGCCAGCCGAACAGCGAGTAGTTGGGGATGCCCCAGGCGGTGCACTCGAAGTCGACCTTGCCCTCCAGGAAGTCCAGGAACAGCGGGCTGTGGTTGAGTCGCCAGCGCCGCCGGTTGCCGCCGGCGAAGGCCTTGCGGAACAGCTCGCGGGTCTGTTCGACGCCGAGGAAGTGCTCCTGGTCGGGGGCCTTCTCGTAGGCGTAGGCCGGGGAGATCATCATCTCGTCGACCTTGAGGTCGTCGTTGAGGAAGTCCAGCACCTCGACCACGGTCTGCGCGGTGTCGGTGTTGAAGAAGGTCGAGTTGGTGGTGACCCGGAAGCCCCGCCGCTTGGCCTCCTTGATCGCCTCGACGGCCTCCGCGAACGTCCCCTCCTTGGCCACCGAGGCGTCGTGCCGCTCCTCCAGGCCGTCGATGTGGACGGCGAAGGTGAAGTACGGCGAAGGGGTGAACTTGTCGAGCTTCTTGCGCAGCAGCAGGGCGTTGGTGCACAGGAAGACGTACTTGCGGCGCTCCACCAGCTGGCGGACGATCTCGTCGATCTGCGGGTGCATCAGCGGCTCGCCGCCGGCGATGGAGACCATCGGGGCGCCGCACTCCAGGACCGCGCCGACCGCCTGGGCGACCGGCATCCGCTGCTTGAGGACGCCCGCCGGGTGCTGGATCTTCCCGCAGCCCTCGCACTTGAGGTTGCAGGCGAACAGCGGCTCCAGCTCGACGATGAGCGGGAACTTCTTCCGCCCCCTGATCTTCTGCTGCATGAGGTAGGTGGACACGCGGACGGTCTGACGCAGCGGCATGGCCATGGCTTAGCTCGCCTCCTGGGGGAGCGTCGAGGGCTGTGGGTTCGTCAGCTGGGCGGGCGTGGCGGCGACCTGCCGGTGCCACGCGGTGAGGGCGGGGACGGCGGCGCGCAGCGTCCGCCAGGCCCGGACCCCGGCCGGCAGGGTGCCGGGGCGGATCAGTTCCCGCTCGGGGGTGTCGACCACCACCCGCAGCACCGCCGCGGGCAGGCCGGGGGCGTGCGCGGCGCGGGCGGCGAGGACGGCGGCGGCCTCCATGTCGACGGCGAGCGCGCCCGCGGCGTGCAGCCGGGCCCGTTCGGCGCCGCGCACCACGTGGTCGGCGGTGCGGTGGGTGCCGAGGTGGGCCCGCAGGCCCGCCTCCTCCAGGGCGGTGGCCAGCGCGGGCGCGGAGGCCAGCGGGTGGTCGCCGCCCTCGGCGTCGGTGACCCGGTCGGCGACGATCACCTCGCCGGGGCGCACCCCGGGCCCGAGCGCCGCGCCGAACCCGGCGACCAGCAGGGCCCCGTAGCCGCCCGCGTCGAGCAGGGCGGCGGCCTTCTGCCCGGCGGCCCTGCGGCCCATCCCGGTCCGGGCCAGCACTGGCGGGCCGCCGGCCGCACCGGACCAGTCGCCGCCGCGCAGCGCCCAGGCCTCCGGCCCGAGCGCGCACAGCACCAGCAGCGGCGCGGTCATCGCGCACCGCCCCGGCCGAGCGGGGTGCCGTGCACGTAGCGGCCGAGCGCGGTGACCGGGAAGACCAGCCGGTACAGGTGGTAGTTGATGGAGAAGTCCCAGGGGAAGCCGGTGCCGGTGAACTGCGGTTCGTCCCACGTCCCGTCGGGGCGCTGGGTGGCGGTGAGCCAGGCGACGCCGCGCTCGACCGCCTCGGACTCGCGCTCGCCGGCCGCCAGCAGCGCCATCAGCGCCCAGGCGGTCTGCGAGGCGGTGGACTCGCCGCGGCCGGCCCAGGTGGCCGGGTCCTCGTAGGAGCGCATGTCCTCGCCCCAGCCGCCGTCCGGGTTCTGCCGGCCGGTCAGCCAGGCGACGGCGCGCCGGACGGCGGGGTGGCCGGGGGTGAGGCCGGCGGCGATCAGGGCGGGCACCACCGAGCCGGTGCCGTAGATGTAGTTGGTGCCCCAGCGGCCGAACCAGGAGCCGTCGGCCTCCTGGTGGCGCAGCAGCCAGGCGACGCCGCGCCGGGTGCGCGGGTCCCGGGTGCGGCCGGTCTCGGCGAGCATCTCCACCACGTGCGCGGTGACGTCGGCCGAGGGCGGGTCGATGACCTCGCCGAAGTCGCAGAACGGGAGCTTGTTGGGGAGCCTGCTGGTGTTGTCGGCGTCGAAGGCGCCCCAGGCGCCGTCCTTGGACTGCATGCCGAGGTTCCACTCGACGGCCCGTTCGACGGCGCCGGCCAGCCGGGCGGTGTCGGGGTGGTCGATCCGGCGCAGCGCGAGGACCACCTCGGCGGTGTCGTCGACGTCCGGGTAGGTGTCGTTCTGGAACTCGAAGGCCCAGCCGCCGGGGGCCAGCCGGGGGCGTTTGACGGCCCAGTCGCCGCGGGTGGTGATCTCCTCGCCGAGCATCCAGCTGCCGGCGCCCACCAGGGCGGGGTGGTCGCCGGGCAGTCCGGCGTCGCGCAGCGCGATGGCGGCCAGGCAGGTGTCCCAGACCGGGGACTGGCAGGCCTCCATCCAGCGCTTGCCGTCCTCGGTGTGGACGGTGAAGGAGTCGAAGGCGGCGAGCCCGGCCTTCATCACCGGGTGGTCGAGCCGGTAGCCGAGCAGCCGCAGCGCGATCAGCGAGTAGACGGCGGGCGGCTGGATGCCGCCCCAGCAGCCGTCGGCCTCCTGCCGCTCGATGATCCAGGCGGCGGCCTGCCGCAGCGCCAGGCGGCGCACCGGCTTGATGGCGTGCCGGTGGTAGCGGTGCATCAGCTGGTCGAGCCGCTGGAAGAGGCCGTCCCAGCTGTGCGCGGGGGCGAGCGGCCGCTCGGGGTACGGGTCGGCCGGGTCGGTGTGCAGTTCGCCGAGGCCGAACGGGGCGGGGCGGACCGGGCGGTGCGCGGAGACCACGGTGAGCGGGACGATGGTCTGCCGGGCCCACTGGCCGAAGGAGTAGATGTTCAGCGGCGCCCAGCTGGGCAGGAACAGCACCTCGGGGGGCAGCTCGGGGAGCTTCTCCCAGGGCCACCAGCCGAACAGGGCGAGCCAGATCCGGGTGAACACCCGGCTGGCGGCGATGCCGCCGCGCTCGCGGACGAAGGCGGCGGCGGCCCGCATGTGCGGGGCGTCCGGGGCGTCCCCGGCGAGCCGGAGGGCCACGTACGCCTCGACGGTGGTGGAGAGTTCGGGCGGGCCGCCGTGGAAGGTGGCCCAGGTGCCGTCCTCCCGCTGCCGGGAGCGGATCCAGGCCGCGGTGGCCCGGGTCTGCTCCTCGGTGCGGATGCCCAGGAACTCCCTGAGCAGCAGGTCTTCGGCGTCCATGGTGACGTTGGTCTCCAGGTCGCCCTTCCACCAGCCGTCGGCGTGCTGGAGTGACAGCAGGTGTGCGGTGGCCCGGCTGAGCGCCGCCGCGGGTGAGGAATCGTCAGATCGTGTTACTGCAACTGAGGTTTGGGGTCCGAGCCTTCCACCCGCGGTTGCTGTCACTCTTACGTCACCTCTCTCTGACCACCACGAATTCGGCGAGTGCGACGAAGTGCTCGCGCACCTCGTCGGCCATGGGCACCTCGCCGAGGGCGGCGAGGGCGGTGTCGTACTGGCGGCGGGCCTCTTCCTGCGTCCAGGCCCGGCCGCCGGCCCGCTCGATCAGCGCGGCGCGGGCGGCGAGCACCTGCTCGCTCTCCTCGCCGCGGCCGGTCGGGTCGGCCAGCTGTGCGGCCAGCTCGCGGGAGGCGGCGCCCCCCTCGGCCAGCGCGGCGCACACCGGCAGCGACTTCTTCCGCGACTGGAGGTCGCTCCAGTGCGGCTTGCCGGTCACTTCGGTGGCGCCCCAGATGCCCAGCAGGTCGTCCACCGCCTGGAACGCCAGGCCCAGGTGGTGGCCGTACCGCTGGAGCGCGTCGGAGACCTTGTCGTCGGCGCCGGCCAGCACCGCGCCGATCGCCGCGGAGGCCGCCAGCAGGGCGCCGGTCTTGCCGCCCTCCATGGCCAGGCACTCCTCGACCGTCACCGCGTCGCGCTGCTCGAACGAGACGTCCAGGGCCTGGCCGTCGATCAGCCCCCGGGTGGCGGTGGTGATCAGCCGGACGGCGCGGGCGGCGTCGGCCGGGGCGGCCCCGCCGGTCACCGCGGCGTCCAGCAGGACCTCGGTGCCGAGGGTGGCCAGCGCGTCGCCGGCCAGCACGGCCTGGGCCGGACCGAACACCGTCCAGGCGGTGGCCCGGTGCCTGCGCGTCTCGTCACCGTCCATCAGGTCATCATGGAGGAGGGAGAAATTGTGCACCAGCTCGACCGACACGCCGCCGGGTACGCCCACCTGCGCGTCGGCGCCCACCGCTTCGGCTGACAGCAGGGCCAGCGCCGGGCGCACCGCCTTGCCGCCGTCGCCCGCGGCGGGGCGGCCGTCCCGGTCGATCCAGCCGAAGTGGTAGGCCGCGACGGTGTCCATCGGTGCCGCCAAACGGGCGACGGCCGCGCGCATCGGCGGCGTGCAGAGCGTGCGTCCGCGCGCCAGCAGGTCGAGGACGGTCGGGGTGTCCTCGACCGTCGAGCCGGTGCGTGCCTCCACGTGCGTTCCCTCTCGGTGCGTCCGTCCGGCCGCGGCGGGCGGTCGGACGGTTGTGGTGTCGGTGGTCGGGGGGTGGGGGCTCGGCGTCATCGGGGCCACCGCCCGTCTCCCCGGTCGACCGGGAGCCGGCCGTGGCCGGCCAGGGCGGCGTCGGCGGCAGCGTGCCCGCTGCGCACCGCGCCCTCCATGGTCGCTGGCCAACCCGTGGCCGTCCAGGACCCGGCGAGCAGGATGCCGGGGAGGTCGGTGCGCGCGCCGGGGCGCAGCCGGGCGGTGCCGGGCGCCGGGTCGAAGGTGGCGGTGCGCTCCCGGGTGACGAAGAAGTCCAGCACCCGGGCGCCGCGGGCGGCCGGCAGCAGTCGCTCCAGCTCCGGCAGGTAGCGGGCCCGCAGCTCGGCCACCGGCAGGTCGATCTCGTCCTCGGCGGCGGACTGCGAGACCGCCAGGTACTGGGCGCCGGGGACGGCCAGGCCGGAGTGCCGGGTGCGGTCGAAGACGAACTGCACCGGGGAGCCGAGCGCCGCGAAGAACGGGCGGCGGATCAGCGGCCGGTCGTAGACCACGTGCACGTTGAGGATCGGGGCGGTGCCGAAGCCGGCCAGCCGGTGCTGGTCGGGGATGGCGCCGGGCGGCAGCAGGGCGGCCGCGGTGTCCTGGGCGCCGGCCAGCACCACGGTGTCGGCGGTGAGCAGCTCGCCGCCCTCCAGCCGGACGGCGTTCTGCTCGGCGGCCTTCAGTTCGGCGGCCCGGGTGCGCAGCCGGATCCGGACGCCGGCCCGCTCCAGCTCGGCCGTCGCCCGGTCGTGGTGGATCCCGCCGAGCGGGACGCCGGCCGTGCCGATGTCGGCGGCGCCCGGCTCGGAGAGCAGGCCGGTCTTGAAGACCATCGCGGCCAGCGCCATCGAGGTGCGGTCGGCGGTGGCGTTCAGGGTGGCCACGCCGACCAGGTCCCAGACGGCGGCCACGGTGGCCGGGGTCTGGCCGTGCCGGCGCAGCCACTCGCCGAAGGAGAGGTCGTCCAGCGCCGGGTCGGCGAGGTCGAGCTTCTGCAGGGCGAGCGCGCCGCGCACCACCCGCAGCCGGTCGGCCGGGCTCAGGTGCCGGTAGGTGGCGAGGCTGCCGGCCAGGTGCAGCGGGACGGGCAGCTCGGCGCGGCGCAGCCGGCCGAGGCTGCGGCTGCCGTCGGGGGCGAGCGAGAGCACCGGGACGTCCAGCCGGGGCTGGAGGTCGACCATGGCGTTCGCGCCGAGCCGGTCGACCAGGCCGCGGTAGGCGGTGCAGCAGCGCAGGTAGACGTGCTGGCCGTTGTCGACGGTCAGTTCGCCGCGCTGGAAGGAGAAGGCCAGGCCGCCGAGCCGGGGCCGGGCCTCCAGCAGGGTGGTGCGCACGCCCGCGTCGGCGAGGCGGAGGGCGGCGGTGATGCCGGCCAGGCCGCCGCCGACGACCACGGCGGTGCGCTCGCGCGGCGCTGTCGGCGTGCTCATCGGCCCTCCCGGACGGCAGTGGACGGTGGGCACAACAACGTGCGCATGCGTCGTGATTCCCTGTTGACACAGCGTGACAGAACTAGCGCGAGAATCAAGAACGCCCTCCGGCGAGCCCGGACAGTGCCACGTACGCCTTCTCCCAGCCGGGCAGCGAGACCCGGCCGCGGAGCACCGAGTGCGGGTCGGCGGCGATCCGGCCGAGCAGGCGGTGGTAGATGCCGGCCATCGCGGCGGTGGCGGCGCGGCTGCGGCGGTCGAGCATCGGGAGCAGCCGCAGGCCCTCCTCGAAGGCGCGCTGGGCGCGCTCGGCCTCGAAGGCGACCAGGCCGGTGAAGTCGGCGCCGGCCGGGAGGGCGGGCAGCGCGAAGCCCTGCTGGCAGCCGAACCGGACCAGGTCCTCGGTGGGCAGGTAGGTGCGGCCGTTCAGGGCGTCCTCGCGCACGTCGCGCAGGATGTTGGTGAGCTGCAGGGCCAGGCCCAGGGTGTCGGCGTACTCGGCGCCGCGCTCCTGGTCCTCGCAGCCGTAGACGCCCAGCGAGAGCCGGCCGATCGAGCCGGCCACGCAGCGGCAGTAGACCTTGAGCTCCTCGTAGGTGCCGTACTCGACGCCCTTGAGGTCCATCTCGACGCCGTCGATCAGTTCGTCGAAGCCGCCGAGCGGGATCGGGAAGCGGCGGGCCGCGTCGGCCAGCGCGACCTTGATCGGGTCGGTGTCCTCCTCGGTGACCGCGCCCGCCCGGACCTCGTCGAGCAGGGTGCGGGTGCGGGCCAGTGCCTCGGCCTTCTGCTCGGCGGGCAGTTCGCCGTCGCCGATGTCGTCGACCCGGCGGGCCAGCGCGTACAGCGCCGACATCGCCAGCCGCTTGGCCTCGGGCAGCAGCCGGATGCCGTAGCTGAAGTTGCGGGCCTGCAGGGCGGTGACCGCCTCGCAGTACCGGTAGGCCGCCATGACCGGCGCGGACGCCAGTGGTGATGCCCCCACGCGGGCGCTCACCTTCCCTTCACGAAGAGTGCCGCCGCCCGGCCGGCCAGGCGGCGCTTGTCGGGCTTCGCCCGGTGCGCGAGCACGTCGAACCTGACCGCCTCGATGGCGTCCAGGGCCGCGTACCCGCCGGCGGTGAATCCCGCCAGCAGCAGTCGGAGCCTCCCGTGAACCGTACCCACCAGCGGCGCGCCGCGGTCGAGCAGGGTCCGGGCCCGGCTCGCCTCCCAGGCGATCAGCTGGCGCACGCCGCGGGAGGCGGTGTCGGCGGCGAGGTCGCGCTCGGTGACGCCGAAGACCGCGAGGTCTTCGAGCGGGAGGTAGATCCGGCCGCGGTCGAGGTCCTCGGCGACGTCCTGGAGGTGCTCGACGATCTGCAGCGCGGTGCAGATCGCGTCGGACAGCTCGATCCGGTCCGGGGTGGCCCGGCCGGCCAGCGCGAGCACCAGGCGGCCGACCGGGTCGGCGGAGAGGGTGCAGTAGTGGCGCAGGTCGGCGTAGGCCGGGTAGCGGGTGGTGGTCTGGTCCACCCGGTTGGCCTCGATCAGCCGGCGGAACGGCTCGGGGGTGACGGCGTGCCGCTCGATCAGCGGGACCAGGCGGCGCACCAGCGGGTGCCGGGGCTCGCCGGGGTCGGTGCCCAGGACGGTGCCGTGCGGGGACGGGTCGTCGCCGAGGGCGGCGGCGAAGGCGCGGTCCAGGTCGCGCTCCAGGCCGTCCAGCAGGGCGAGCCGGAAGCCCTCGTCCGCGGGGGCGCCGGGCACGTCCAGCAGCCGGGCGGCGGCGGCCGGGTCGGCGAGGTCGCCGTCGCCGGCGTCGTCGACCAGGCGGGCGAAGCCGTAGACCGCCATCAGGTCGCCGCGCCAGGCGGCGGGCAGGAAGCCGGGGGCGACCGGGAAGTTCTCCAGGTCCGCCTTGTCCAGCGTCACCGCCGCTGTCTGGTTATCCGACTTAGTTGAATCCGACACTGCCGTCACTCCCCCGTTCTACACCGGGCCGCACCGCCACCGCGCCACGGACACGCTTCCGTCGCCACGCCTTCACCCGCCGCACGGCGCAGGGCCGGTGCCCGGGGATCCGCTCCCCGCGCACCGGCCCTGCGCCGTGCGACCCGCCCCCGCTCAGGGGCGCTCGCCCTTCTCGTACCGGCGGACCACCTCTTCGGTGGGGCCGTCCATGATCAGCTCGCCGTGCTCGATCCAGATGGTCCGCTCGCAGACCTCGCGGATCGCGTTGTTGTCGTGGCTGACCAGGAAGACCGTGCCCGCCTGCTGCCGCAGCTCGTTGATCCGGGCCTTGGAGCGCTGCTGGAAGCCCTGGTCGCCGGTGGCGAGGGCCTCGTCGATCAGCAGCACGTCGTGAGTCTTGGCCGCCGCGATGGAGAACCGCAGCCGGGCGCCCATGCCGGAGGAGTAGGTGCGCATCGGCAGCGAGATGAAGTCGCCCTTCTCGTTGATCCCCGAGAAGTCGACGATGTCCTGGTAGCGGGCGCGCACCTGGGCGGGGCTCATGCCCATCGCCAGGCAGCCGAGCACCACGTTGCGCTCACCGGTCAGCTCGTTCATCAGCGCCGCGTTGACACCCAGCAGCGAGGGCTGGCCGTTGGTGTAGATGCCGCCCCGCTCGGTCGGCAGCAGGCCCGCGATGGCGGCCAGCATGGTCGACTTGCCGGAGCCGTTGGAGCCGATCAGGCCGATCGCCTCGCCCCTGTAGGCGGTGAAGCTGATGCCCCGCACGGCGTGCACCTCGCGGACGCCGGAGGCGCGCTTGCGGGTGAGGATGCGGCTCAGCGCCGAGGTGGCGCTGCCCTTGCCGGAGCCCGCGCCGTGCACCCGGTAGACGATGTGCACGTCGTCGACGACCACGGTGGGCTGGCGCGTCATGTCGGCGTCCTGGACGTAGGTCTTGGTCAGGTCGGTGTCAGCCACGGCCGTACTCCTCCTCGGCCTTCCAGAAGAAGACGAATCCGATGACGAACAGCCCGACGCCCCAGGCGATGCCGTACGTCCACTGGTGCGGGGGCAGCGACTGGTGCACCGGCTGGTGCGGGTTGTAGATGACGGGGGCGAAGGCGTGCCGGAGCAGGTTCATGTAGACCGACGCCGGGTTGATGTCGCAGAGCACCTGGATCACGCGCGGCCAGGAGCTGACCCGGTCCTGGATGCTGAACATCACGCCGGACAGGAACATCCACGCCCGCATCACGAACGGGATGAGCTGGGAGATGTCGCTGGTCTTGGCGCCGATCCGGGCGAAGACCAGCGAGACGCCGGTGTTGAACAGCGTCTGCAGGAGCAGCGCCGGGATGATCAGCAGCCAGGTCGGGCCCGGGGTGATGCCGGCCGCCAGCACCGTCACCACCAGCACCACCATCGAGATCAGCAGCTGCTGCAGCTGGATCACGGTGAAGGCGATCGGCAGGCTGGCGCGCGGGAAGTGCAGCGCCCGGATCAGGCCGAGGTTGTCGGAGATCGCCCGGGTGCCGGACTGCACCGCGTTCTGGGTGAACTGGAAGATGAAGACGCCGATGCACAGCCAGGCGATGTAGGTGCCGTCCGGGAAGCCTTCCTTGCTGCGCAGGATGACGCCGAAGACCAGGTAGAACACGCCGCAGTTGAGCAGCGGGGTCACCACCTGCCAGAGCTGACCGAGCTTGGCGTCGGTGTACTGGGCCACCAGACGGGCGGTGGCGAAGGCCCAGATGAAGTGGCGTCGCGCCCAGAGCTGCTTGGTGTACGCGAACAGACCCGGCCGGGCACCGCTCACCGACAGGCCGTACCTGTCCGCGAGCTGTTTGGGGGTCAGGCCCGCGTCCGCACCCCTGGGGGCCGAGGGGCTGACGGGTTCACTCACTGTCGACACATTCGTCCTTCACGCGGGATCGGTCGGGGCGGCCGGTCGGCGGGGGTCCGCCGGCCTGCGCCGAGGGGGATCCACTGGATCACGGGGGTCCGGCCGGTGCTGCTCACCGACCGGGCGATCGAGCACTGATCCAATCAGATGATCGGAGGTCGGCCTAGTCTGGTCAGACGCCAGACCGTACGCCATCGCATGGGCCGCCGCGGACCGCAGGGCTCGCGGAAGCCCGCCCGGAAACCGCCCAGCCAGGCCCTCAGCCCCTCGGCGGAGGGACGGCGGGCGACGGTCAGCAGGAACCAGGTTCCCAGGTAGAGAGGCACCAACGGGGCCGGAAGGTTCCGTCGGGCCAGCCACACCCGGTTGCGGGCCACGTTGTGGAAGTAGGTCGCGTGCCGGGCCGGGGAGGTCGCCGGGTGGTGCAGCACCACGTCCGGGCGGTAGTCGATCGACCAGCCGGCGTCCAGCGCGCGCCAGGCCAGGTCGGTCTCCTCGTGCGCGTAGAAGAACTCCGCCGGCAGCTGCCCGGCCTGCGGGAACACCGCGCTGCGCACCGCGCTGGCGCCGCCCAGGAAGGTGGTGACCCGGGAGCCGCGCAGCGGGTCGCTGGCGCGCAGCCGGGGGACGTGGCGGCGCTGGGTGGTGCCGGTCTCCGGGTCGGCGATCCGGAACGAGACGATGCCCAGGCCCGGGTCGGCGGTGAACGCCGCGCGCAGCAGCTCGGCCGAGTCGGTGTTCGGCAGCAGGCCGTCGTCGTCCAGGAAGAGCACCGCGTCGACGTCCCGGCCGTCCGGGCCGAACAGCTCGATGCCGACGTTGCGGCCGCCGGGGATACCCAGGTTCTCCGGCAGCTCGACGCTGCGCACGCCCTCGGGCAGGACGGGCAGCGGGGCGCCGTTGCCGACCACCGCGAGCTCCACCGGCGGGCCCTGCTGGGCGCGCACCGACTCGATCAGGGCGTTCAGCTCGGCGGGCCGGTTGCCCATCGTGATGATGACCGCGCCGAGTCGGAAGTCGTCGCTCATCGCAGCCTGCTGGACAGCACGATGGACAGCAGGTGCAGGACGGTCTGCAGCACGGCGATGGCGGCCAGCACCACGACCGCGAGGCGGGTGAAGAACAGGTCGCCGCGGACCGCGTCGGCGATGCCGGCGGCCAGGATGAACAGCGAGGCCTCGACCGCGCCGACCAGGCGGTGGAACTTCAGCAGCGAGGCGGCCCGGCGGGCCTTGGCCACCGCGGTCGAGCGCGGCACCGAGGCGCTGTCCTCGACGGCGGTCAGGCCGGAGCGGGCCCGGGCCACGTCCACCAGGTCGGTCTCGGACTTGATCAGGATCGCGCCGAGCGCGGCCAGCGTGCCCAGGAAGGCCCACTGCCAGGCGGCGTGCGCGCCCTCGCGGTGGAACAGGTCGGCGGCCCGCAGGCCCAGGCCGGTGAGCAGCGCGGCCTCGGACATGTAGTGGCCGACCCGGTCCAGGTAGACGCCGGTGAGCGAGGTCTGCCGGCGCCAGCGGGCCACCTCGCCGTCCACGCAGTCCAGCAGCAGGTAGACCTGGATCAGCACCGCGCCCAGGACCGCGCCGGTCAGGCCGGGGACGACCAGGGCGAGGCCGGCCAGGATGCCGGTGAGCATCATCAGGTAGGTCAGGCCGTTGGGCGTGATCGCCGTGGCGGTCGACAGGACCCGGGTGATCCGCAGCGAGATCTTCCGCATGTAGAGGCGGCCGGCCCAGTGCTCGGCGCTGCGGCGCTGCAGCATCCCCTCGGGATGGATCACCGCCCGCAGTTCCTCGATCGACGGGCGCCGGGTGAGGTCGACCGGCGGGCGTTCAGCTGTTGACGGCTTGGACATAGTCGGCGTACGCGTCCCTGATGTCTGTGGCGGAGAGGTCGAGGTGTTCGAGGATGGTGAAGCGCCCCGGTCTGGTGTTCGGAGCGTAGTGCACCGCTTCGGTGAACTCCGCCCCGGTGAAGCCGATCTGATCGGCGGTCACCGGGAGGCCGTGGAAGCGCAGGCGCTCCACGATCAGTCCGGACAGTTCCCGTTCGCCCCGCAGGTGGCAGGCGAAGGCGGCGCCGAGGCCGACCTGCTCGCCGTGCTGCGCGGACCGCTTGGGGTACAGCACGTCCAGGGCGTGCGAGATCTCGTGGCAGGCGCCCGAACTGGGCCGGGTGCTGCCTGCGATGTTCATCGCGATGCCGGACAGTACCAGGGCTTCCGCCAGCGTGGTCAGCAGGTCCGGGTCTTCCAGGGTGCCCGGGTGCCGGAGCAGGTTCTCGCCGGCCGAGCGGGCCATCGCCACGGCCAGTCCGTCGACGGGTTCGCCGGTCACCGCGTGCGAGAGCTCCCAGTCCGCGCAGGCGGAGATGTTGGAGACGGCGTCGCCGATCCCGGCGGCCACGAAGCGCTTCGGGGCCTTGGCGATGACGTCCAGGTCGACCACGATGCCGATCGGCCCCGGGACCCCGTAGGAGCCGCGGCCGGCGTCGTTGTCGAGGGTGGAGACCGGGGAGCAGATGCCGTCGTGGGCCAGGTTGGTGGCGACCGCGACCACCGGCAGGCCGACCCGCGCCGCGGCGTACTTCGCCACGTCGATGATCTTGCCGCCGCCGAGGCCGACCAGGGCGTCGTAGTGGCCGCGGCGGATCTCGTCGGTCAGCCGGACCGCGCTGTCCAGGGTGCCGTCCTCGACCAGGTACCAGTCCGCGCCGGGCAGCGCGGGCTCCAGGCGCTCGCGCAGCACCGCGCCGGAGCCCCCGCTGATCGCCACCGCGATCCGGCCGGCCGCGGACAGCCGCTGGTCGGCGAGGATCCCGCCGAGCGCGTCCAGGGCGCCCGCGCGGATCTCCACGAAGACCGGCGAGGGCACCAGGCGGGTCAGTACCGGCACGCGATCTCCCGGGCCTTGGCGAGGTCCTCGTGGTTGTCGACCTCGACCCAGGAGACCTCGCCGATCGGCTGCACGTCGATCGTCAGGCCGCGGTCGACCATCTCCTGGTAGCCGTCCTCGTAGTACAGCTGCGGGTCGCGCTCGTACACGGCCTTGAGGGCGTCGGCGAGGGCGTCGGCGGCGGACGGGTTGATCACGGTGACGCCGATGTACTCGCCGGTGGCGTCCAGCGGGTCCATCAGCTTGGTGATCCGGCGCATCCCCAGCTCGGGGTCGACGACGACCTTCATCTCCTCGTCGGCGAGCTTCTTCACCGTGTCCAGCGCGAGCAGGATGCCGGGGGCGCGGCCCTCCTTGATCCGGCGGTCGTTGCCGTCCAGCATGGTGCGCTGCACCGAGGCGGGGTGCACGGTGTCGCCGTTGGCCAGCAGCAGGCCCTCGGCGAACAGCTCGCGGGCGCACCACAGCGAGTAGGCGTTGTTCCACTCCTCGGCCCTGTCGTTCTCGACCAGGGTCAGCTTGACGCCGTAGGTGCGCTCCAGCGCCTCGCGGCGCTCGTACACCGCCTCCTTGCGGTAGCCGACCACGATCGCCGCCTCGCGCAGGCCGACCTCGGCGAAGTTCCCGAGGGTCAGGTCGAGCACCGTCCGCTCCCCGTCCACCGGCACCAGCGCCTTGGGCAGGGTGTCGGTGTAGGGGCGGAGCCGGCGGCCGGCGCCGGCGGCCAGGACGAGGCCGATCATGCGGGACTCCAGGGTCTCTCGGGTGCCGCGGACGCCGATCCGGGTCGGTCGCGCCGTGCGGGCCTGGTGCGGCCGCGGCTGCGGCGCGCCGAGCGGGCGGCCGCTGCGGACCGCCCGGTGCCACTGATGGTAGGCGACCTCGGCGACCTGCCAGAACGCGGCCCCGCACGGCGTCGGTGATCGTTCGGGGGAGCTCGGTGAACGTCCGGTGACCGTGGTGGACCACTGGTCGAACACTTCTGCCAGTGGCGCCCTCCTCCGACCCCCGGGTGTGCGTCGCGGGCCCGCACGGGGCGGGCCATGCGGCAGACTTGGGCCCCGACGGCGTCGGCCGGACCGACCAATCCGGACCGACGCGCGTGCAGCCGACCCCACGGACCGGGGCGGGCAGCCGCGGACCGCACCGGCCCGGGCGGCGGCTCCGGTCCACGTGCCGAAAGGGGCATTGTGCCCATGAGCCCTGCTGTCAGCCCGACCGAGGCCCTCTCGCCGGAGCTGGTCCCCCCGTCCCCGGCCGCGCCCGGCGAGATCCTGCTGGAGCTGGTCGACGACGACGGCGTGACCATCGGGACCGGTGAGAAGCTCTGGGCCCACCAGCAGCCGGGCCGACTGCACCGGGCGTTCTCGGTCTTCCTGTTCGACCGCCAGGGGCGCCTGCTGCTGCAGCGCCGGGCGCTCGGCAAGTACCACTCCCCCGGCGTCTGGTCGAACACCTGCTGCGGGCACCCGTACCCGGGCGAGCAGCCGTTCACCGCGGCCGCCCGGCGCACCGCGGAGGAGCTCGGCGCCGCGCCGGCCCTGCTCTGCGAGGCGGGCACCGTCCGCTACGACCTGCCGGACGAGGCGTCCGGGCTGATCGAGCGGGAGTGGAACCACCTGTTCGTCGGGCTGGTCACGGCGGAGCTGGAGCCGGACCCGGAGGAGATCGAGGACACCCGGTTCGTGACCGCGGCCGAGCTGCGCGAGCTGCGGGCCGAGAAGCCGTTCTCGGTCTGGTTCGAGACGGTCTTCGAGGCGGCGCTGCCGGGCATCCGGGAGATCGCCGGGCACGACTGGTAGCCGGACCGGGCCCGCCGGTCGCGGGCTCAGACCGGCCGGCACATGGAGGGTGGGTGAAGAAGGGGGCACCTCCCGGCCGAAGGCTGGGGGAGGGGTGAGGGCCGAGTCCGGGCGGTGCCGACGAGGGAGCCGTGGGCCCAGATCACCTTGCCGCCGTCCGCGGTGCGCTCCACGTCGCACTCGCCGCCGGCCTGCAGGGTGATGCTCTTGACCAGCAGCAGCCCGCGCCCGCCCGGCCGGGCCGGGTCGTTCTCCTGCGCCTTGGGGCGGTACGGGTGACCGTCGACCACCGAGATCCGGACCCGGTCGGCGGTGACGGCGAGCTCGCAGACCACCTCGGGCGAGAGCACCGCCGCGTGCGTGACGGCGTTGGACACCAGCTCGGAGACGATCAGCAGCAGGTCGTCCACCAGTTCCTGGTAGCGCTCCCCCGCCATCCCCTGGGCCAGCAGCCGGTCGCGCACCGCGTGCCGGGTGCGCGGCACCGACGCCTCGTGGGAGACCGCCGAGAACCGCCACACCCCCGGGTCGGGGCCCGGCCCCCGCTCGCGGCCGGGCCACCAGCTCGCGGCGTCGGGGACCGCCTTGTCCGTCTGTTCCACTGCATGCCGCCCTTCACGCGGGGACGGGAGGCTCCCGCGCCGGGGTCCGACCGGCGGCGGCTGTCGGGAATCGGGCGTTCCGCTCAAGGCTCCCTGGTCCACAGAGGCTAGGAGAGCACCCCCCGATGACCCGCACCGGGACTGGAACTACGCGTGTCGTGAAGGTTCCCGACCGATTCGGTACGTGTTCTGCGCCCTCCTGGCCGGTCGCGTCGCGCCGCGGGCCCACTGTTGCCCTCAGAACGCCCGTCCGAAATCGCTTCCGCCCCCGCCCACCAGCGCAATCGCCCTCCCGACGGCCGGGCCGCCGCCCGGCTTGTCCGGTTCTGCCCCGATCCCCGGGCCGGGGCCGCCCGGGGCACCGAAAACGCAGGTGAGAAGCACTCCCCGGGCCTGGTAGTGTTCTCTCTGTCGCCAGGGGGCAGCCGAGAGGAAGCCCCGAGGTGAACACCCGGTCCGGGTGGCGGAATGGCAGACGCGCTAGCTTGAGGTGCTAGTGCCCTTTATCGGGCGTGGGGGTTCAAGTCCCCCCTCGGACACCAGAGTGAGACCCCAGTTGATCTGGGGTCTTTCTGCTTTTCCGGGCCGGGCCGGGCTCCGGTGTGCGGCCCGGCGGCCGTGGGGCCGCCGGGTCCGGGGGGCCGGGGGTCAGTGGCGCGGGGGCAGCAGGTCGGTGCGGTGCGGGGTGAGGTCGGTGACGCTGTCCAGGTCCGCCTCCACGGTGTACCGGGTGTGCGTCCCGTCGGGGGCGGTCTCCTCGTCCAGCTGGTGGCCGTCGGCGAAGCCCCAACTGCCGCCGGTGTAGACGCCCTTGATCCGGCCCTCCACGGTGCCGACGGCGTCGAACGGGCCGTCCTGCCAGCGGAACGTCCAGTGGGTGCGGTACCAGGCGTCGAGCTGCTCCGGGGGGACCGCGCCGACCCCGTCGAGGACGACCAGGCCCCGGGCGTCGGTGCTGGTGGCGGCCCGGTGGGTGGTGCCGGCGAGGACGGCGCGGCCGCCGGGCCGGAAGTGGTCGGCCTCGGCCAGCCGCCGGGCCAGTTCGAGGCGCGGGCCGAGCAGGTCCTCGCGGTGCTCCTCGGGCTCGGTGACCTCGGCGAGCGGGAAGGTGCCCCGGTGGCCGGTGATCCGGCGCTTCAGGTGCTGCGCGGCGAACTCCCGGTCGCTGCCGAGGTAGCTGCCGGAGACGGTGTCGCCGACCCGGTCGGTGCACTCGAAGGGCTCGCCGCGCCAGCGGAAGGTCCAGTGCGCGGTGTACCAGGCGTCGAGCAGTTCGGGCGGCAGCGGGTAGCCGGCCACCGAGCCGTCGGCGGCGAGCCGGGGGGCGACGCCCTCCGGGGCGGGGGTGCCGGGGGCGGGGAGCAGTTCGACGCACGGCCAGCGGCCGGCGGCGGCGCGGGCCGGGTACAGCACGCCGCGGAAGGCCGCGAACTCGCCCCTGACCGGCTGGTGACGGCCCGTCGGGTCAGTTGTCATAGTACTTCCACAGCCCATCGTCCTTGTCGAAGTGGCCGACGGCCTCTTCGGTCCCGTCGGCGTTCATCCGCCAGATCTCCGCACCGTGCGGGAAGCCGGTGGGCCTGGCGTCCCACTCCGGGACGCCGCCGCCGGTGTAGCCGGTGCCCAGGAACGGTTCGTCCCAGGCCCTGCCCGCATTCTTCCCGGCCAGGCCCGCGACCCGGTCGGCCAGGGCCTGGTCGCCGACCGCGCCGAGGGTCGGGTCGGCCTGCATGCCGTGCGGGGCGGGGAAGCGCAGCTGGTACGCCTCGGTGGCGCCGGGCGGGACCGGGGTCCAGCCGGCGCCGCCGTCGTCGAGGGCCAGGCCGTTGCGCAGGTCGTCCATGCTGCGCAGGTCGGCGGTGTCGGAGCCGCGCGCGATGGAGCCGCGGAACTCGCCGGGGTTGAAGGTCCGGCCGCCGAGCGAGGCGCTGTTCTCCAGGTACGCCTCCGCGACGTCGGGCTTGACGATCTTGGTGACCATCCGGCCCTCGTCCAGCTTGATCGCGTCGCGGACCTGGACGACCTGGCGGAGCTGCTGCTCGTCCAGGTCGTTGGTGGGGGTGAGGCGGAGGCGGTCGTGCTCGGCGCGGTCGAGGCCGCGGGGGGCCAGCTCGCGGTCGATCTCCTGCTGGTAGCCGGGGCCGTCGCGGAGCGCGCCGTTGCCGTAGTGCTCGGGTTCGAGCGGGCCGTGGCCGGGGCCGGTGCGCGGGACCGTCCCGGCCCCGCCGGCCGGCCCGTGCGCCCCGCCCGCCGGGCGGGGGCCGGCCGCCTTGAGGTCCTTCGGGGCCACCGCCCTGAGGTCCTCGGCGATCTTCGCCTCGGTGGCGGCGTGGGCGGCGAGGTTCCGGGTGCCCTTCTCGGCGGCCTCCTCGACGACCGAGGCGTGCTTCTCGGCGATCTTCGGCAGCGAGTCCAGGGCGTCGTTCTTGAGCGCCCGGAAGACCGCCTGCTCCTCTCCTCCGGCCCCCATCAGAACGCCAGCCTCTCGAGTCCGCCGCGCAGTTCCTGCGCGTGGCCGCGGAACGCCTCGGTGTGGGCGCGCATCGTGCTCAGGTGCCGGTCGGCCAGGTCGGCGTCGAGGCTGAAGCCGTCCGCGGCGCCGGCTCCGCCCGAGGTCTGCCCCCAGTCCAGGCCGGACATGGCGTGCTCGATCTTGGCGAAGAGCGGTTTGGCCGCGGCCTCGATGATCTCGCCGATGACGTACTGGATGATCTGCTGCTTGAGCGTCTCCAGCAGCTTCTTCCCGGCCTCCACGATCACCGGCACGGCGGCCTCGGCCAGTCCGAGGGTGGCCACCGCGGCGGCCTGGTCGGCGATGAAGGCGGCGGCCATGACGCCCAGTTCGACCAGGGCCTCGACCTTCTGCGCGACGATCACCTCGGCGCCGACCTCCAGCGCCTCGGCGAGCAGCGTGCAGCCCAGCACCAGTTCCCGGGTGTGCCGTTCGGAGAGCTCGGACCAGCCGGACTGCATCCGCCGGGTGGCGGCGCCCTGGTACGCCTGGGCGAAGCCGTCCATCGCCCGGGTCGCCTCGGCGTGGGTCCGCTCCACGGCCTGGCCGAACTTCCGCACCATGGCGGCGAACTCGCGGACCTCGTCCTCGTTGATGTACGGCCAGGGCACCCCGATGACGTTGAGGAACGTCACCACCGGTGCCGGCAGGTCGTCAACCGCCACTGTGCGTCCCCCGTGCAGTCGATCGGGCCCGGCGGGTGCGCCACCGGGTCGGGCGGCCAGACTGTAGCGCAGCGCGCGGCGGGCCGGGGAGGGCGGCGGGAGGCCGTCCGACCTGGGGTAAAGCTTTGCCCAGGGGGGTCAAATCCTGGTCAAGGGTTCGGGGTCCAGAGGCCCTCGGCGCGGCCCTCGGCGAGCCGGGCGCGGTAGGTGGCGACCTTGTGGTCGATGCGGTCGAGGTGGGTACGGAGTTCGGCGAGGCGGGCGGCGGTCTCGGCCTGGTGGGCCTCCAGCAGGGCCAGCCGTTCGGCCTCGTTGCCGTCGCCCGCCATGACGAGTTCGGCGTAGCGGCGGATGCTGCGGATCGGCATGCCGGTGGCGCGCAGCCGGGTGCAGATGTCGATCCAGCGGAGGTCGCGGTGGTGGTAGCGGCGGCGGCCGCCGGGGGTGCGGTCGATCGGGGTGACGACCAGGCCGGCGCGTTCGTAGTAGCGCAGGGTGTGGACGCTGACGCCGGTGCGTTCGGCGGCCTCGGCGATCGTCACGCCCTCGGCGGGGAGCACGGTTTCGGGCTTGATCTCGAGCACGCTCGAAATCGTAGCGTCGGTGCCGCCGGCCGGTCGGGGCCCCGTTGACGTGCGGTCAACACCCGTGCCGGCGGCGGACGGAGGCTGACCGGTGCCAGGACCGGACGACCGGCGAAGGTGGTTGGTGCTCGCGGTGTGCTGCCTGAGCATGCTGCTGGTGGTGCTGGACATCACCGTGGTGAACGTGGCGCTGCCCGCCGTGCGGCGGGAGTGGGGGGCGCCGGTGCCGGCCCTGCAGTGGACGGTGGACGCGTACACGCTGGTGCTGGCGGCGTTCCTGCTGCCGGCGGGGGCGGCGGCGGACCGGTGGGGGCGGCGGCGGGTGTTCGTGCTGGGGCTGCTGGTGTTCGGGCTGGGGTCGGCGCTGTGCGCGCTGGCGCCGGGGACGGGCTGGCTGGTGGCGGCGCGGGCGGTGCAGGCGGTGGGCGGGACGATGCTGAACCCGGTGGCGATGGCGATCGTGGCCACCGCGTTCCCGGAGCCGGCCGAACGGGCCCGGGCGATCGGGGTGTTCGGGTCGGTGTCCGGGCTGGGGCTGGTGCTGGGCCCGGTGCTGGGCGGGGCGCTGGTGGACGGCTGGGGCTGGCGGGCGGTGTTCTGGGTGAACCTGCCGGTGGTGGCGGCGGGCGTGGCGGGCGCGCTGCGCTGGGTGCCGGAGTCCCGGGCGGCGCGGGCCCGCCGGTTCGACCCGGTGGGGCAGCTGCTGGTGGTGGCGCTGCTGGGCGGGACGGTGTTCGGGCTGATCTCGGCGGGCCGGTCCGGCTGGTCCGCGCCGACGGTGTGGGGGCCGCTGGCGGTCGCGGCGGTGGCCGTCCCGGTGCTGGGGTGGTACGAGGCGCGGCGGACGGACCCGCTGCTGGAGGTGCGGCTGCTGCGCCGCGGCCCGCTGGTGGCGGCGCTGGCGATGGCGTTCGCGGCGCTGTGCGCGTTCGGGGCGTTCCTGTTCGCGGTGACGCTGTACCTGCAGGAGGAGCGCGGGATGCCGGCGCTGCGGGCGGGGCTGTGCCTGGCGCCGGTGGGGGTGCTGATCCTGGTGCTGTCGCCGCACACCGGCCGGGCGGTGGGCCGGTCCGGGCCGCGCGGGCCGCTGCTGGTGGCGGGCGTGTCGCTGGCGCTGGCCGGGCTGTTGCTGCTGCCGGTGGGCCCCCGGACGCCGGTGCCGGTGCTGCTGGCGGTGTTCGCGCTGGTGGGGGTGTTCCAGGGGACGGTGAACCCGCCGATCAGCAACACGGCGGTGTCGGGGATGCCGGGGTCGATGGCCTCGGTGGCGGCCGCGCTGGCCTCGACGGCCCGGCAGACCGGCTCGGCGGTGGGCGTGGCGGTGGCGGGCAGCCTGCTGGCGCCGGGGGTGGCGGCGGGCGGCGCGGCGTTCACTTCGGCGGCGCGCGGGGTGTGGTGGCTGCTGGTGGCGGCGGGGGTGCTGATCGCGCTGCTGGGCGCGGTGCGGCCGGGCGGGCGTCCGACGGCTGACCGGGTGGCGGCTGACCAGGTGGTGGCCGATCGGGCGGCGGTGGCCGATCGGGCCGGGGTGGTGCGGGGGACGGGTCAGGCGCAGTCGGGGCAGAGTCCGCGGTAGGTGACCTCGGCGGTGGCGACGGCGAAGCCGAAGCGCTCGGCGGCGGGGAGGGCGGCGAGCGGGTCGCCGGTGGGGTGGACGTCCCGGATGGTGCCGCAGGCGGAGCAGACCAGGTGCTGGTGCGGCCGGTGGGCGTTGGGGTCGTAGCGCTTGGCGCGGCCGTCGGTGGCGACCTCCAGGACCTCACCGAGGGTGACGAGTTCACCGAGGGTGTTGTAGACGGTGGCGCGGGAGATCTCGGGGAGGCGGTCGGCGGCGCGCGCGTGCACCTCGTCCGCGGTCAGATGGACGTGGTCGCCGTCGAGCACCTCGGCGACCACCCGTCGCTGCGAGGTCAGCCGCCAGCCGCGGGACCGCAGCCGTTCCAGCAGGTCACTCATCTTGTTCACCCAATCAGCTCAACATTCGCCCGAACTGTACAGCGGGCCTCGCCGGACACCCGATTCGAGCGGATCACCACCCGATTGACCCTCTTCTTGACTTAGACTGGGTCTATCTTAGGATCGGTTCCGGCAAACAGCCAAGGTGCCCGTCGCAGAACGTGATCCGCCCGACCCGGAGGGACTTCCCCATGCCCGAGAACGACGACGCCATCGTCACCGACCCCAAGTCCGAGGGTGCGGGCGGCTGCCCGGTCGCGCACGGCCGGGCCGCCCATCCGACCCAGGGCGGCGGCAACCAGCAGTGGTGGCCGCACCGGCTGAACCTGAAGATCCTGGCGAAGAACCCGGCCGTGGCGAACCCGCTGGGCGCGGACTTCGACTACCCGGCGGCCTTCTCCGCGCTCGACCTGGCGGCCGTCAAGCGCGACATCGCGACCGTGCTCACCACCTCGCAGGACTGGTGGCCGGCCGACTTCGGCCACTACGGCCCGCTGATCATCCGGATGGCCTGGCACAGCGCCGGCACCTACCGGATCTCCGACGGCCGCGGCGGCGCGGGCGCCGGCCAGCAGCGCTTCGCCCCGCTCAACTCCTGGCCGGACAACGCCAACCTGGACAAGGCCCGCCGCCTGCTCTGGCCGGTCAAGCAGAAGTACGGCCAGGCGCTGTCCTGGGCCGACCTGCTGATCCTGTCGGGCAACGTGGCGCTGGAGTCGATGGGCTTCGAGACCTTCGGCTTCGGCGGCGGCCGGGCGGACGTCTGGGAGGCCGACGAGGACGTGTACTGGGGCCCGGAGACCACCTGGCTGGGCGACGAGCGCTACACCGGCGACCGCCAGCTGGAGGAGCCGCTGGGTGCCGTCCAGATGGGCCTGATCTACGTCAACCCGGAGGGCCCCAACGGCAACCCGGACCCGATCGCGGCGGCCCGCGACATCCGCGAGACCTTCCGCCGGATGGCGATGAACGACGAGGAGACCGTCGCGCTGATCGCCGGCGGCCACACCTTCGGCAAGACCCACGGCGCGGGCCCGGCGGACAACGTCGGCGAGGCCCCCGAGGGCGCGGGGCTGGAGGAGCAGGGCCTCGGCTGGAAGAGCGGCTACGGCTCCGGCAAGGGCGCCGACGCGATCACCTCCGGCCTGGAGGTGACCTGGACCAACACCCCGACCACCTGGGACAACTCCTTCTTCGAGATCCTGTTCGGCTACGAGTGGGAGCTGACGAAGTCGCCCGCCGGGGCGCACCAGTGGAAGCCGAAGGGCGGCGCCGGCGAGGGCACCGTGCCGGACGCCTTCGACCCGGCGAAGAAGCACGCCCCGCAGATGCTCACCACCGACCTGTCGCTGCGCTTCGACCCGGTGTACGAGCAGATCTCCCGCCGCTTCCTGAACGACCCGGCGGCCTTCGCGGACGCCTTCGCCCGCGCCTGGTACAAGCTGACCCACCGCGACATGGGCCCGGTCGTCCGCTACCTCGGCCCGGAGGTGCCGTCCGAGGAGCTGCTCTGGCAGGACCCGCTGCCGGCCGCCCAGGGCGAGCCGATCGACGCGGCGGACGTGGCGGCGCTCAAGGCGAAGCTGCTGGACTCCGGGCTGACCACCGCCCAGCTGGTGTCCACCGCGTGGGCCGCGGCGGCGTCCTTCCGCGGCAGTGACAAGCGCGGCGGCGCCAACGGCGCCCGGATCCGGCTGGAGCCGCAGCGCGGCTGGGAGGCCAACGACCCGGAGCAGCTGGCGCAGGTGCTGCGGGTGCTGGAGGGCGTGCAGCAGGAGTTCAACGCGCAGGGCGGCAAGCAGGTCTCGCTGGCCGACCTGATCGTGCTCGGCGGCACCGCGGCGGTCGAGCGGGCCGCGAAGGAGGGCGGCGTCGAGGTCGAGGTGGGCTTCCGCCCCGGCCGGGTGGACGCCACCCAGGAGAAGACCGACGTCGAGTCGTTCGCCGCGCTGGAGCCGCAGGCCGACGGGTTCCGCAACTACCAGGGCAAGGGCACCCGGCTCCCGGCCGAGTACCTGCTGGTGGACAAGGCCAACCTGCTGAACCTGTCCGCCCCCGAGCTGACCGTGCTGGTCGGCGGCCTGCGGGTGCTGGGCGCCAACACCGGCGGCTCGCAGCACGGCGTGTTCACCGACCGGCCGGGCACCCTGTCGAACGACTTCTTCACCAACCTGCTGGACCTGGGCGTCACCTGGTCCGCGGTCGCCTCGGACAACACGGTGTACGAGGGCCGCGACGCCTCCGGCGCGGTCAAGTGGACCGGCACCCGGGCCGACCTGGTGTTCGGCTCCAACTCGGAGCTGCGGGCGCTGGCCGAGGTGTACGCCTCGGACGACGCCAAGGAGAAGTTCGTCAAGGACTTCGCCGCCGCCTGGACCAAGGTGATGGAGCTGGACCGCTTCGACCTGGTGTGAGCGTGAGGCAGTGAAGCGGGCGGGGCCCGGGCCGCTGGTGCGGTCCGGGCCCCGCCGTTCCGCGGGGTCAGTGGCGCAGTTCCAGGGTGCAGCACTTGACGGCGCCGCCGGCCCGGAGCAGCTCGGTCAGGTCGACGCCGATCGGGGTGAAGCCGCGTTCGCGCAGTTGCTCGGCGAGGCCGACGGCGGCCTCCGGGAGGACCACGTTGGCGCCGTCGGAGACCGCGTTCAGGCCGAACACCCGGGCGTCGTCGGCGCCGGCCAGCAGCGCGTCCGGGTAGAGGCGCTCCAGGACGGCGCGGGAGGCGGCGTCGAAGGCCGGCGGGTAGTACATGACCTCGGTGTCGCTGAGCACCGCGAGCGCGGTGTCCAGGTGGTAGTGGCGCGGGTCGACCAGCCGCAGGGTCACCACCTCGCGGCCGAGGAACTCCGCCGCCTCGGCGTGCGCGGCGGCCTCGGTGCGGAAGCCGGTGCCGGCCAGGATCCGGTCGCCCGCCACCAGCAGGTCGCCCTCGCCCTCGTTGACCCGCTCGGCGTCCTTGACCCGCCAGCCGCGCTCGCGGAACCAGTCGGCGTACGCGGGGCCCTCGGCGGCCCGCTCGGGGTGGCGGAAGCGGGCGCCGAGCACCCTGCCGTCCAGGGTGGTGGCGCCGTTGGCGGCGAACACCATGTCCGGCAGGCCGGGCAGCGGTTCGATCAACTCCACGGTGTGGCCCAGGCGTTGGAACAGTGCGTGCAGCTGGTCCCACTGGGCGAGGGCGGTGCCGGTGTCGGTCGGCTTGGCCGGGTCCATCCACGGGTTGATCGAGTAGTCGACGGTGAAGTGCGCGGGCCGGCACATCAGGTAGTGGCGCGGGGTGGCGGTACGCGGCGACACGGTGGTGTCTCCTTCCGGGCATGGCGCAGTGACTGACGGTCAGTCAGTTTCGTTGCGCACGAGGGCACTTGGGGTCTTCAGCTGCCGATGGACTGCGGGAAGGCGAACAGCCCGTCCGGGTCGTGGCGGCGCTTGGTGGCGACCAGCCTCGGGTAGTTCGCACCGTAGTAGGCCGCGCGCCAGTCCCGCAGGTCCGGGTCGGTGAAGTTCAGGTAGGCGCCGCCGGTCGCGTGCGGGGCGATCAGGTGATCGAGTCCGGCGAGGTGGGCGAGGTGCGGGGCCGGGTCCTCGCCGGGCAGCCAGGAGGTGTCCAGGCTGACCAGGTACCGGGCGTCGCGGTGGACGAACGCGGTGGCCGCCGGGTCGACCCGGTTGATCGCGCCGCCCCAGCCGAACAGGGCGAACCCGCAGCCGTCGGCGTTGCCGCTCGGCGGCGCGGCCGCCAGGTGGGCCAGCGCGGCCGTCAGGGCCTCCGGCGGCAGCGGGCGGGCGGCGAAGTGGGTGCGGACCGCGAACGCCCCGCCGCTGGTCTCGTGCTTCAGGTAGTCCATCGCGTCCCAGAACGGCCGGTCGGCGAGCTCCGCGCGCAGCGGCGGGGCGGCCGCGAACGCCGGGGCGAGCAGTTCGCGCAGCTCGGCGGCCGGGCCCAGGTGCAGGCCGACGGCGGAGACCACCGTGCGGCCGCCGGAGCGGGCGACGCCCAGGCGCAGCGAGGTCTCCTCGGGGGCGGTGAGCATCAACTGCTGGACGGCGAACAGGACTTCGGCGGCGTGGGCGGCCTCCCAGAGCAGCAGGCAGGTGGCGGCGGCGGGGGCCTCGACGGCCTGGAAGGTCAGGTCCAGGTTGATCCCGAAGTTGCCGCCGCCACCGCCCCGGCAGGCCCAGTACAGGTCCTCGTGCTGCTCGGCGTCGCAGGTCAGGACGGTGCCGGCGGCGGTGGCCAGGGTGGTGGCGCGCAGCGTGTCGGCCGTCAGCCCGAACCGGCGGGAGGTCGCGGCCGAGCCGCCGCCGAGCGCCAGGCCGGCGATGCCGACGCCCGCGCCGTTGCCGAGCGGCAGCGCCAGCCCGTGCGGGCGCAGCGCGGCGTACAGCGCGCCGGTCAGGACGCCGCCGCCGACGGTGACCCTGCCGGTGGCGGGGTCGACGGCGATCGCGTCCAGCGCCCGCAGGTCCACCACCAGGCCGGAGTTCACCGAGTGCCCGGCGTACGAGTGGCCGCCCCCGCGCGGGACGATCGGCACCCCGTGGTCCCGGGCCCAGTCGATCGCCCGCAGCACGTCCGCGGCGTCGGCGGCCCGCAGCACGGCGACGGGCGCGCGGTGCGCCCAGCGCTCGTTGAACGCGGCGGAGGACTCCTGGAAGGCCGCGTCCCCGGGGCGCAGCAGGGGGCCGGTGGTGTGCTTGTCGAGCAGCGTCCAGTCGGCGGGGGTCACGGGGCGATCTCTTCGATGGTGGAGGTGCCGGTGGTGGGGTGGGGGCCGTAGCGTTCCCAGGTCTCGTGGAGGCGGATGCGGCCGTCGGGGGTGAGGGTGGGGGTGTTGTGGGTGCGGCCGCAGACGACCTGGCCGTCGGTGAGGACGAAGGTGTAGCCCATGGCGAGGGTGCCGTCGGGTTGGCGGGTGCCGGCGGTCCAGCCGCGTTGGACGGTGCCGCCGGTGATCTCGGCCCAGACCAGGTCGTCCTGCTGGTGGTAGAGGGCGGTGGTGCGGCGGTCGCCGTCGGGGGCGTGGAAGCGGCGGCCTTCGTAGTCGAGGCGGTCGGGGGGCGGCGGGTTCATGCCTGCCACCAGATGGCGTAGTAGGCGAAGTCGGTGTCGTGCGGGTTGGCGACGGCGTGGTCGGTGTCGGCGGGGAGCAGGACGAGGTCGCCGGCGGTGACGGGGTGGCTGGTGTCGGCGGTGCGGATCTCGCCGCTTCCGCTGATGCAGACGAAGAGTTCGCGTTCGGTGTGCTGGTGGGTGTCGGTGAGGTCGCCGGGGCGCAGGACGCACCAGGCGCCGTGGAAGGGGGCGGTGAGGTCGCCCCAGGGGTGGAGGAGGCGGAGGTCGAGGCCGTGGGCGCGTTCGAGGTGGTCGGGTTCCTGGCGCCGGATCACCACGGTTTCGGGCATGGCGGGGCTCCGTTCGAAGGCTCGGGTTCGGGTTCGGGAGGTGGGCGGACCGGGTCAGCGGGCGGGGGCGTGGCCGAGGCCGGCGTCGCGGGCGAGGACCAGGGCCTGGGCGCGGTCGGCGACGCCGAGTTTGCCGAGGATGCCGGAGATCCGGTTGCTGACGGTCTTGGAGGCGAGGGCGAGTTCGCGGGCGATGAAGGTGTTGGAGCGGCCGGCGGCGAGGTGTTCGAGGACGTCCCGTTCGCGGTCGCTGAGCTGCGGGAACGGGTAGCTGCGCGGGCGCTGGCCGGTGCCGATCAGGGTGCCGAGGCGGGCGGCGATGACCCGGTCGAGGATGGCCTCGCCGGCGCCGACGGCGTGGATGCCGCGGACGATCTGGTCGGCGGTGGCGCGTTTGACCAGGTAGCCGCGGGCGCCGGCGTGGAAGGCGGCGGCGACGGCCTTGTCGTCGTCGAAGGGGCTGAACACCAGGACGCCGGTCTCCGGGGTGAGGCGCAGGACCTGGCTGATCATCCGCATGCCGGTGCCGTCGTCCATCTGCGGGTCGAGGACCAGGACGTCGGGGCGGTGCCGGGCGGTGGCGGCGAGCACCTCGCCGGTGGTGCCGGCCTCGTCGACCACGGCCGCGCCGCCGCCGGCCTCGACCATGGAGCGGACGCCCCGGCGGACGGCGGGCTGGGCGTCGGCGAGCAGCACGGTCAGCGGCGTGGTGGTCCCGTGCTGGTTCATCGTCCCCTCGCGGCGTGTGGTGGTGCGGCGGTGGTGCGGTGCGGTCCCGGAGTTGATCACCGGTAGTGATGATTCCGTTACATCATCATGATCTGATCAATTCGGTGCCTCAAGTGCACAATGTCACGCAGGAGTTGGCAGATGTGAGGATTGGACGGCGACTTCCCGGGCCTTGCGCATGATCTCCTCGCGGCCGCGCCAGTGCGACCAGAACGCGCCGGTGTAGCCGAGGCCGCCGAGGCTGGTGAGGAAGGGGTTGTCGGCGTAGTTGTTGTCGTGCTCGCTCATGCCCTCGACGGTGGGGAGCATGACCCGGTGGTGGTCGGCCGGGTCGATCAGCGCCCACAGGTCGGCGACCGCGCCGTGCCAGCGTTCGGCGGGGTCGGCGGCGCGGGCCGGGTCGGGCAGCAGGTCGGGCGAGAAGTAGCAGACCAGCCGGAAGTTGCCGTGCTCGTCGAACATGAACTGCCGCTCGTACTCGGCCGGGGAGCCGCACATCCGCAGCGGCTTGAGCACGATCGGGCCGTCGGCGGTGTTGGACTGCAGGCCGGGGACGGTGCGCACGCCCGCGCAGCGTTCGGCGATGTCGATGCCCATCGGGGTGTACGGGAACAGCCGCAGGCCGAGCGAGAAGCCGGTGACGGTGGCGTCCAGCGCCATGAAGGCGTCCACGCAGGCGCGGACCGTCTCGGGGGTCTCCCCCGGCATGCCGAACAGCGCCTCGACCATGGTGAGGATGCCGCGCTCGTGGCACAGCCGGACCAGCCGCTCGGTGTCGGCGAAGGTGTAGTAGGTGCCGCCCTTCTCGGTGACCTTCCAGCCGCTGAGCACCTCGGGGCGGATGTGGTCGCTGCCGACGTTGACGCCGCGGCAGCCGGCCTCGGCCAGCAGGTCGGCGAACTCCTCGTCGAACGGGCTGGGTTGGCAGTAGACCCAGAGCCGCAGGCCGTTCAGCGGGTTGTCCGGGTCGGCGTGCCGGCGGCGGACGATCTCCCGCAGCAGGTTCTTGGCGTGCGCGATCGAGAGGTTGAACTCGCTGTCGGTGGTGTGCTGGTCCAGGATGCCCTGCGCGGCCAGCGACTCCATCTCGTCGACCACGGAGGCGAGTTCGCGCTGCCCGTAGCGGGTGCCCTTGGCGTCGGGTTCGACGCAGTGCGAGCAGCGGTAGGCGCAGCCGTTCTTGGTCAGGATGGAGCCGAGGCCGCCGCGCCGGTAGTACTCCAGGTTGTCGACCCGGCGCGGGACGCCGGAGCGCCGCCGGTACACCGAGAGCCGGTCGACCTGCCACACCCGGGGCTCGAACTGGCCTGTGGCCTCGGCGAGTTGGGTCTGTCCGTGGCGGACGGTGAGCACCGCGGGCGGGACCCGGACGGCGCCGCGGGCGGTGTTGCGGATCAGGCCGGGGATGCCGGCGGTGTCGCGTCCCTCGGCGACGGCGGCGGCCAGTTCGCAGAGGATCTTCTCGCCGGGGCCCTTCACCCCGTAGTCGATGCCGAAGTACTCGACCAGCGCGAACGGCATGGTGGAGAAGCCGATCCCGCCGCCGACCACGGGCGCGTCGGTGAGCCGGCGGATCTCGGTGATGATCTCCCGGTGCTCGCCGACGAACGGGCGCTGCTCGAAGGCGTACACGGTGTCGGTGTTGCGGACGGTCACCCCGACCAGCATCGGGGAGCGTTCGGCGAAGTACTCGTGCAGGCAGGTCTTCCAGTCGTCGCGGCGGAAGGTCAGGTCGAGCACCTCCACTTCGAAGCCGTCGTCCTCCAGCGCGGTGGTGAGCACGTCGAGGGCGTAGGGGGCGATCGGCGGATGCACCTTGTTCGGGTTGACCAGCAGGACGAGTCTGCTCATCGGGGTTGCCTCCCTCGTGGGTTGGGGTTCGCGGGGTCAGACCAGGCCGAGGCTGATGCCGAACTCGGGCTCGGCGCCCAGCAGGTAGGCGCCGGCGGACTGCAGGATGCGGTCCTGGGCGACCAGGTGCTGGGCGAGGACGGCGGTGTCGCGCAGCCAGCGGTCCATCGGCGAGGTGCGGTTGATCGACCAGGTCTGCAGCAGGTCGTAGAGCCGGGCCACGATGTCCCGGGAGCTGCGGAAGGCGTGCAGCCAGGACAGCGGGGAGGCGGCCCGCTCGGTGGGGGTGAGGTCGTCCAGGGTGCCGCCGGCCGCCAGCACCTCCCACTGGCGGTGCATCGAGCCGTACACGCCCGCCCGGGCGGCGTTGAACTCGGCTTCCAGCCGGGCGAGTTCGGTCTGCACCCGCCAGCTGTCGGCCCAGCTGCGGCCGGCCATCCGGTCGTAGCGGGTGGTGGCGACCTCGCGGGCGTGGTCGAGCGCCGCCCGGGCCACGCCGAGCGGGACGCCGCACATCGCCCGAGTGAAGGAGTCCGGCTGGGCGAGCGGGCCGGGGCGGCCCTGCGGGGTGGCGAAGGTGTAGGTGTGCTCCTCGGGGACGAACACGTCGGTCATCGTGTAGTCGCAACTGCCGCTGCCGCACAGGCCGGTGGTGTCCCAGTTATCGATCACCTCGACCTGTTCGCGGCGGACCAGGAACTGCCGGGAGTCGTGCGCGTGCTTGCTGCCGGGCTCGGCCCAGGGCTCGCCGTCCTGGAACAGGAAGGCGCCGGAGGTCACCCAGTCGGCGTGCTTGATGCCGGAGCCGAACGACCAGCGGCCGCTGAGCTTGAAGCCGCCGGGGACGCGCTCGGCCCGGCCCGAGGGCTGGAGCAGGCCGGCCACCACCAGGTCCAGGCGCGGGAAGACCTCCTTGGCGACGGTCTGGTCCAGGAAGTTGGCGTAGATGCCGGTGTTGGCGCCGATCACGGCGCACCAGGCGGCCGAGGCGTCGCCGTACGCGAGCGCCTCCACCACCTCGGTCTGCTGCATCGAGGTGAGGCCGGGGCCGCCCCACTCGGGGCCGTAGCACATGCCGAACACGCCGGTGGCGCGCAGCAGTTCGACCACCTCGGCGGGCAGCGTGCGGTTGGCCTCGATCGCCGGGGCCTTCTCCCGCAGCACCGGCGCCAACTCCTGGGCGCGGCGCAGGATTTCCGATGTCATCGGGTCGTTTCTCCTTCTGCGGTGGGCAGTCGTCGTTCGGCTGGAGTCGTTCAGGTGGAGAGGCCGAGGCTGATCCGGAACAGCGGCGGCCGGCCGAGCAGGTAGGCGCCGACCGACTCCAGCACCGCGTCCTGGGCGGTGAGGTTCTGGCACATCACGGCGGTGTCGCGCAGCCAGCGGTCCATCGGCGAGGAGCGGTTGATCGACCAGGTCTGCAGCAGGTCGTAGAGCCGGACGACGACGGCCCGGGAGGCCCGGAAGGCGTGCAGCCAGGCGAGCGGGGAGGCGGCCCGCTCGTCCGGGGTGAGGTCGTCCAGGGTGCCGCCGGCCGCCAGCACCTCCCACTGGCGCCGGGCGGCGGCCCGGGCGCCCTCCCGGGCGGCGTTGAACTCGGCCTCGCAGCGGGCGAGTTCGGTCTGCACCCGCCAGCTGTCGGCCCAGCTGCGGCCGGCCATCCGGTCGTAACGGGCGGTGGCGACCTCGCGGACGTGGTCGAGGGCGGCCCGGGCCACCCCGAGCGGGACGCCGCACAGGGCGCGCATGAAGGAGTCCGGCTGGGCGAGCGGGCTCGGGGCGCCGCGGACCTCCCAGAAGGTGAAGGTGTGCTCCTCGGGGACGAACACGCCGTCCATCGTGTAGTCGCAACTGCCGGTCCCGCGCAGGCCGGTGGTGTCCCAGTTCGGGACGAGTTCGACGGCGGAGCGGGGCACCAGGAACTGCCGGGAGTCGTGCGCGTGCGGGCTGCCGGGCTCGGCCCAGGGCTCGCCGTCCTGGAACAGGAAGGCGCCGGAGGTGACCCAGTCGCTGTGCGCGATGCCGGAGCCGAACGACCAGCGGCCGCTGAGCTTGAAGCCGCCGGGGACGCGCTCGGCCCGGCCGGCGGGGGCGAGCACGCCCGCGGTGATCAGGTCCAGGTCGGGGTAGACGTCCCTGACCACGGACTGGTGCAGGAAGTTGGCCAGCAGGCCGCTGTTGGCGCCGATCACGGCGCACCAGGCGGCCGAGGCGTCGCCGTACGCGAGCGCCTCCACCACCTCCAGCTGTTCCAGCGAGGTGAGTTCGGGGCCGCCCCAGGAGCGGGCGAAGCACATCCGGAACACGCCGGTGGCGCGCAGCAGTTCGACCACCTCGGCGGGCAGCGTGCGGTTGGCCTCGATCGCCGGGGCCTTCTCCCGCAGCACCGGCGCCAGCTCCCGGGCCCGGCGCAGGATCTCGGCGGCGTCCAGGGCCGCGGCGGCGCTCACCGGTCCACGTCCAGCAGCCCGGCGGGCATGGCGAACGGGGCCTGCGGGTCGGCCGGGCCGACCGCGGAGACCCGCGCCTCGACCAGGGCGGCGGCGTCGGCCAGGCGCTGTTCGCAGGCGGGGAGGCTGTCGGCCTCGCAGATCACGAAGGAGTGCCGGGCCAGGTAGCCGCCGGGGGGCAGCCGCAGCACGGTGCCGGGCGGGGCCATCGGCGCGGCGTGCCGCAGGCCGGGCGCGTCGCCGGGCTCGGGGAGGGTCAACTCTTCGAGCCGGCAGTCCTGTTCGGGGCAGCCGAAGCGGATGCCGGCCACCGCGGTGCGGCTCGGCGCGGTCTCCGGGCGGCGGCCCACGGCGACGTCGAACAGCACCTCGCCGGGCTCGATGCCGGTGGCGATCCGGCCCAGCAGCGGGATCAGGTCGCCGCCGAGCCGGCCGTTGACCTCGACGATCAGCGGGCCGCGCGGGGTGAGCCGCAGCTCGGTGTGGGTGATGCCGTCCTCGACGCCGAGCGCCCGGTGCGCGTCGGCCAGGTGGGCCAGCAGCGCGGGGTCGGCGAGCAGCGGGTCGGCGGCGTCGACGATGTGGCCGACCTCCTCGAAGTACGGCTCGTCGCTGCTGTACTTGCGGGCCAGGAACAGCGGCAGGTACTCGCCCTTGTGGACGGCGCCGTCCACGCTGATCTCCGGGCCGCCCGCGTACTCCTCGACGATCACGCTGGCCCGGTACGGGCCGGGGTCGACCTCGCTGGCGGACAGCGCGGTGCGGAACGCCTCGTCGAGTTCCTGCTCGTCGGCGGCGAACACCACGCCGATGCTGGCGCCCATGGCGCGCGGCTTGAGCACCACCGGGTAGCCGATCCGGGCGGCGGCGGCCCGGGCCTCGGCCGGGCTCGTGGTGAGCGCGAAACCGGGCTGGCGCAGGCCGGCGGCGGTGAGCACGGTGCGGGTGCGCTCCTTGTCGCGCACGCCGCGCACGCCGCGCTCGGACAGGCCGGGGACGCCGAGTTCGGCGGCCAGCAGGCCGGCGTCCAGCACCAGCGGCTCGTCCCAGCAGAGCAGGCCGACGACGTGCCTGCGGGCGGCGATCTCCCGGACGGTGGCGTTCATGGTGGCGGTGTCGAAGACGTCGGCGACCACGATCTCGTCGAAGTACTCGCGCTGCCAGGTCGGCCGCAGGTTGTTGACCAGCAGCAGTTCCAGGCCGGCGGCGCGGGCCCGGCGGCTCATCGGGCCGACCAGGTACTCGCGGTACTCCTTGAGTCCGCTGCCGATCACCAGCAGGGTGTCCGGCGACGTTTGCTGATGTTCCGTCATGATTCCTCCTCCGCGAGGGGGTCGATGTCGAACCGGACCAGTGCGGCGGCCTCGTCGGCCAGCCGGCGGGCCTCGGCGGGGGTGTCGGCGAGGGTGGTGACGATGCCGACCCGGTCCCAGGAGCTGCGCAGGCCGGCGGCGCGGTGGCCGGGGGCGATGCCGACCGCGGCGAGCTGCACGCCCGCGGCGGCGGCGGCCGCGTCCAGGCCGTGCACGGCGGTGACGGTGCCGGGCCGGTCGGGGGCCAGGAAGGCGGCGGCGGTGGCGCGTTCGGCCTTGGCGGGCAGCGGGCCGGGGTCCTCGCCGCGCATCAGGGCGAAGTAGGCTCGGGTCAGCTCGACGGGGTAGGCGGCCTCGATCAGGTCGGTGATCGAGTCGCCGGGCAGCCGTCCGGCGCACTCGACCAGCACCGGGACGCCGTCGGCCAGGATCCACTCGCAGTGCAGCACGCCGGTGCCGAAGCCGACCGCGGCGGCCAGCCGTTCGGTCTCGGCGGCCAGCAACTCGTGGGTTTCGACCGGGAGTTCGGCCGGGACGGTGTGTCCGGCCTCGATCGGGTACCGGCCGGGGTAGAGCAGCTTGCCGGTGGTGTTGGCGAACACCGGGCGGCCGCCCTCGACCAGCATCTCGACGCTGAACTCCGACCCCCGGACGTACTGTTCGGCCAGCATGACGGGGGCGATCGGCCGGTCCGGGACGAACGCGCCCTCGTCCTGGGCCTGTCCGAACGCCCAGGCCGCCTCGACCTCCTCGGGGCCGTGGACCACCAGGGTGCCGACCGACGCCTGCCGGTTGGCGGGCTTGAGCACCGCCGGGCCGGGGTGCCGGGCCAGGAAGCCGGCCAGGGCGGCGGCGTCGGCGACCGGTTCGCTGGCCGGGCCGGCGATCCCGGCGGCGGCCGCGACCACCCGCAACTGGTGCTTGTCGCGCAGCAGTTGGGCCGCGCCGAGGCCCGCGCCGGGCAGCCCGTAGCGCTCCGCGAGCCGGGCCGCGAACGGCACCGCGTACTCGACGGCCGGGATCACCGCGACCGGGTCGAGTTCGGGGCGGGCGGCGTAGAAGGCGTCCGCCCGGCCCGGCAGGTGGTACTCCCACTCGATCAACTCGCGCGCGTAGTCGATGTGTTGGACGGCCTCGGCGAGGTGCCGCTTGCGGGCGACGTCCGGTTCCTCGACGTACACCACCGAGTCGGGGCCCTGGAAGGCGGCGACGGCGGGCACCGCGAAGGCCACGTAGCCGACGATCAGCACCGGCCGCGGCCGGTCGGGCGCGTTCATGCGGTCTCCCCCACGGGTTCCGGGGCGGTGTCCGGCCGGGCGGTGTCCGCCCGGTCCGCCCGGTGCTTGGTGCCGAGCAGGGCGAGCACCCCGGCCAGGCCGTTGACCAGGGCCATCAGCACCCAGAACCCGGCGTGCAGGTGCGTCCAGGCCCAGACGCCGAACAGCGGTCCGACCGCCGAGGCCAGGCCGGCCGCGGCCTGCATGGTGGCCAGGTAGCGGGCCTTCGACCCGGCCGGGAAGGTGGCCGGGTGGGCGAACATGCTGGGCCCGGCGATCATCAGGCCGCTGACCGCGAGCACCGCGCCGAACAGCACGAACGCCCCGGAGTGCACGGCCAGCCCGTAGGCGGCCAGCCCGACCGAGTTGACCAGGTGGCCGACGCCGACCGCGAGGTGGGTGGGGATCCGGGTGATGTACGCGGTGATCTTCAGCTCGCAGGTGATCAGCACCAGCGAGGAGGCGGTCAGCACCGCGCTGTACAGCCAGGTCGGGTAGCCGTCGTGGACGATCTCCAGCGGCAGCGAGATCGAGGACTGCACGTAGGCGACCGTCCCGAGCACCACCGCCGCCAGGTAGGCGAGGTAGGCCCGGTCCCGGAGCATCAGCCCGTACGCGGCCCGGCCGCCGGAGCGGCGCTCGGCCCTCGTCCGGGGGGCGGCCGCCGGTTCGGACGCCTGCTCGGGCGCCGCGTGCCGGGGCAGCAGCCGGTACGCGAGCAGCGCGTAGACCAGGGTGGTGGCGCCGTCCAGCCAGAACAGCAGGTCCCAGTCGAGCAGGATCACCCCGGCGGCGATCAGCGGGGCGAGCGCGGCGCCGGTGTTCAGGGCGATCCGCATCATGGAGAACGCCATCACCTGGTAGCGCTCCGGCATCAGGTCGCTGAGCAGCACCGAGGCGGCGGGCCGGTACGCCTGGGCGAACAGGCCGGCCAGCGCGATCGCCGCCAGCAGCACCGGGACCCGCCCGGGCCGGGCCAGCAGCGGCAGCACCGCGACCAGCGGCGCGGAGCCGGCCATCGCCGCGACGATGGTGGTGCGCGCCCCGAGCCGGTGGGTGATCTCCCCGCCGAGCACGGTGCCGAACACGGTGCCCAGGCTGTACGCGGCGAGCGCCAGGCCCGCGGTGCCGCCGGACATCCCCCGGTGCGTCAGGTACAGCACCAGGAAGGTCTGGACGAACGCGCCGAGCTGGTTGACCAGGACGCCGCCGAGCAGGTAGCGGACGGTGGTCGGGGTGGCTCTGAGCGTGTCGAGGACGCCGATCGGTGGCTTGTCGTCGTCGGTCACGCCTCCTCCTTCACTGCCTCGGCGATGCGTTCCGCGACCAGCGGAGCGGTGGAGAACCCGCTGCCGCCGCACGCGGCGCGGGTCCACAGGCCCGGGGAGACCCGGGTGAGCAGCGGGCCGCCGGTGGCGGTGTCCGCGGTGTAGTGGCAGACCCGGACGCCGGCCACGGGGTAGCGCTCCAGGTCGGGCAGGACGCCCTCGGCGGCGAGCCGGTCCAGGTACGGCTGCTGGTCCTCGCCGCGGCTGTCGGTGTCCGCGACGGGGCGGCACACGGTGTCGGAGCTGAGCTTGAGCAGGGTGCCGGCGCCGGGCGGCAGCACCCAGCCGCGGCCCGCCCGGCCGAGGCCGCCCGCGGCGGGGGCGTCGTCCCAGCGGTCGCCGCCGGGGCCCTCGTCGCCACTGGTCACGGCACCGTCCGGCCGCCCCAGGTAGAGCATGGTCTGCCGGTACAGCGTGACCGGGCTGTCGGCCAGCCGGCGGGTCCACGGGCCGCCGGCCAGCAGGGCGAGGTCGCCGCGGAGCACCTCGCCGGTGTCCAGCACGATCCGGCCGGAGCCGGTGAACACCGAGCGGACGGTGCTGTGCGGGCGCAGCGCCACCCCGGGCCGGGCGGTCAGCCAGCGGGCGGCGGCCCGCAGCACCCGGTCGGCGAGCAGCACGCCGCCGGTGCGCTCGCGCACCCCGACGGTGCCGGGCGGCAGGCCGAGCGGCGGGAGGGCGTCCGGCGCCGGCAGGTCGACCGGGACGCCGGCCTCGCCGGCCTCGGCGAGCAGTTCGTCGACCCGTTCCGCGGGGTGGGCGGTGAGCGTGCCGACCCGGCGGTGCAGCGGGGTGCCGAACAGGGTTTCCAGGTCTTCCCAGTGGCGGTGCGCGGCGATCCGGCGGGCGGTGCCGTCGGGGTCGCCGGGCAGCAGGGTGCGCAGGGCGCGGTGCTGGTCGTGCGAGGTGGCGTCGGGGTTGGGCAGCGGGCCGCGTTCCAGCACGGTGACCCGGTGCCCGGCCCGGGCGCAGGCGACGGCGGTGAGCAGGCCGGTGACGCCCGCGCCGACCACCACCACGTGCGCGGCGGTGCTCACCGTCCGCCGCCGCGCGCACCGCCGCGCGGACCGCCGCGCGCACCGCCGCGCAGGCCGGTCGCCAGCCGGGGCAGGGCGCGGGGCCGGACGGTGGTGGCGGTGGGTTCGGCGGGGATGGCGGGGTCGGGCAGACCCTCGGCGCCGAGGTCGACCAGCAGCGGGGCGGCGCAGCGCAGGAACAGGTCGAGTTCGTGCCAGAAGTCGCCGGCGTCGGCGTCGGTGACCTCCCAGCGGTCGAGCCGGCCGAGCTGTTCGGTGAGGGTGAAGGCGGCGGCGCTGAGGCTGAAGCGGCGCGGGCGCAGGGCGGCCGCGAAGCGTTCGGCGATCAGGGCGGCGGCGTGCCGGGAGCGGGCGCTGACCGGCAGCGGGCCGCGGTCGAGGTACGCCTCGGCCTTGGCGGCGACCCGGTTCCACGGTTCGACCAGGCGCTGGCCGCAGACCCGGTCCATGGCGGCGCGGGTGAAGTTGGTGCGCTGGAAGTCGGGGCCGGTGGCGGCCAGGTAGTAGCGGGCGAGGTCGCGCGGGACTTCGGCGGTGAGCTGGCGGCCGGTGACGACGTGGCCGCGGCTGGTGGAGAACTTGTCGCTGTCGAGTTCGTAGAACTCGTTGGTGACGAAGTGCGCGGGCAGCGCGAGGCCGCCGAGGGCGAGCAGCATGGCGGTGCCGGCCAGCGCGAAGGCGAAGCTGGCGTCGGAGCCGAAGAAGTAGGCCACTTCGGGCCCGGCCTCCAGTGCCCAGTGCCGTTCCTCGTCGCCGGGCACCTCGCCGCGGGACTCGGCGGCCAGCGCGATGGCGTGCAGGCTCCAGGCGACGGTCTCGGTGTCGGAGTACAGCACCTGGCCGGGGGTCTCGGCGAACGGGGCGGGGATGCCCCAGTCGATCGGCAGGGTGATCGGGTAGTCGGGCAGCCGGCGGGCCATCAGCTCCTCGACCAGCTGGGCGAGCCGGGGCCGCATGGTGGGGGCGAGCCGGGCGAAGTGGCTGGCGAGCGCGGTGCGGTGCTCCTCCAGCGGCAGCACCAGGACCTCCTTCTCCCGGAGTTCGACCGGGAGTTCGGGGTGCCGGGTGGAGCGCGGGTCGAGCAGGTCGCCGGAGGCGATCCAGTGGCCGCAGTTCTCGCACAGCCCGGCGCAGCCCTCGGCGAGGCAGACCGGGCAGCCGCCGCGGACGTAGGCGTCGGTGAGGTACTCGCCGGTGTCCGGCAGGTACGGGAAGCGCACCTTGCGCAGGCGCAGGTGGCCTTCGCCGTGCAGCCGTTCGAAGAAGGTGCGGACGGTCTTGAGGTAGCGCTCGTCGAACCGGACGAAGCCGTCGGGGACGATGCCGGCCGCGGCCAGGGTGGCCTCGACCTGCTCGGCGGCGCGCAGCCGCAGTTCCTCGGGGGCCTCGCCGAGCCGGCGGGCGGTGGTGACGATGTAGTTCTGGGTGAAGTGGACGCCGGTGCCGAACAGGCTGTCACGGCCGGTGGCGCGGGCGTAGCGGGCGCACACGTCGGCGGACAGGAACGGGCCGGCCAGGTGGCCCAGGTGCAGGTCCCCGTTGGCGGTGGGGCCGGGGGCGATCACCAGCAGCGCGGCCATCAGCGGGCACCGGCCGGGGTGAGGCCGTGGCGCTCCAGCAGGTCGCCGGTGATGTCGCGGGCCCGGTGGGCGAGCACGCTGATCAGCGAGTCCGCGATGCCGTGGGTGGCCTCGTTGACGCCCTGGAGGTAGAGCGCGGCGTCGGTGCCGGTGCCCAGGTCGACCCGGTAGTCGCGGCTGACGGAGACCTCGGACAGTCCGGTCTTGCCGGTCAACTCCCGCACCAGGGACGGCATCCGGCTGTCGTAGCCGGTGCCGAGCAGGACCAGGTCGCAGCGGAGCTCGGTGACCTTGCCGGTGCGCCGGTCGCGCAGGTCGAGGACCACCTCGCCGTCCTCCTCGCGGGCGGCGGCGACCTCGGTCATCGCCCGGACCTCGGCCCGGCCGGTGCCGATCATCTTCTCCCGGTACAGCAGCATGTACAGCTCGTCCAGGAACGGCGGGGCGAGCGCGGCGTAGTTGGTGAACCGCATCTCGTCCAGGAGTTGGGCGCGGGTGTCGGCCGGGGCGTCGAAGAACTCGTCGACGAAGGACGGGTAGAACAGCTCGTTGACGAACTTGCTGGTCTGGTAGTTCTGCAGGCCGATCGAGCGGACCAGCATGGTGACGGTGGAGTTCGGCAGGTTCTCGTACAGCGCCATGAACATCTCGGCGGCGCTCTGCGCGCCGCCGACCACCACGGTGCGCAGCGGGGCGTCCTTGTCGACGGCGTTGATCCGGCTGCGGAAGCGGGCGCTGTGGATGACCTTCTCGGCGGGCAGGTCGGCGAAGACCGCGGGGATGTGCATGTCGCGGCCGGCGCCGACGACCAGGTCGCGGCAGCGGATGGTGTCGCCGTCGGCGAGGGTGACCTGCCAGCCGATCAGCTTGCCGTCGGCGTCGTGGCGCGGCTCGGTGGCGGTGGCCTTGGCGTCGTAGCGGATCCGCACCTGCTCCAGCGAGCGGGCCACCCACTGGAGGTAGTCGGAGAACTCCCAGCGGTGCGGGTGGAAGGTGCCCAGGTTGATGAACTGGTCCAAACGGTCGTGCTGGTGCAGGAAGTTGAGGAACGAGAAGCGGCTGCGCGGGTCGCGCAGCGTCACCAGGTCCTTCAGGAAGGACACCTGGCTGCGGGCCCAGGGCATCAGCAGGTCGCGCTGCCACTTGATGTCCGGGGCCTGCTCCAACAGCAGGGTGTTCCGGGCCAGTTCGGCGGAGCCGCTCTCCTCGATCGCGGCGGCGAGGGCCAGGTTCGCCGGGCCGGCGCCGATCGCCAGTACGCCCACCTCTAGGTCAGCCACACTTTCCCCCTCGTGAACTCGGTTTCGTCCAGGGCCGGTTGACCGGTCGATCGGTCGGTTGACCGGTCGGTCGGTTGGCCGGTTGGTTCGAGGAGGAATCTAGGAATCCCGGATTCCCGGCGGGTAGGGCGGGTTTCCCGGCCGTGGGGGAAATTCCGGACGGGCACGCGAAGGGCCCCGGGATCGCCGGAACCGGTCCGGCCCGCCCCCGGGGCCCGTTCTGCCGTGCGGCCGCTACTTCCGGGTGATCCGCAGCACCCCGGTCTCGGTGCCCTGGTAGAGGGTGCCGTCGGGGGCGGTGGTGCCGGTCATCTGCAGCGGGTTGTACAGCAGGCCGATGCCGAAGGTGCTCCCGGCGACCTTGGCGCCGGTGGCCGGGTCGATCACCGCGTGCGCGTAGGTGGCGAAGGTCTGGGCGCCGACCGAGTCGGTGGGGCCGCTGACGGTGGCGGTGTAGATCAGGCCGTCCCCGAGCGAGAGCCGGGGCAGCGCGGCCGACTTGACGTCGCTCTCCCAGACGGTGGCGCAGCCGGTGCCGTCGGCGTTCAGGTCGATCCGGGCCATGCCGCCCTGGTAGGAGGCCGAGGCGGGGACGCTGGCGGGCGCGCCGTCGGGCAGCGCCGGGTACGGGTAGCCGTAGGTGTTGGTGACGAACACGCTGCGGCCGGAGGCGATCACCGCGTCCTCGGTGCCGCTGGCCGCCCACTTGGTGAGCGCGGGCGTGGTGCAGACCGGTACCGGCCCGGCGTCGACCTTGTAGACCAGCAGGTTCTCGTGCGGGGCGGCGTTGTCGGTGAGGGTGACGTACTCGGTGCCGTCGCCGGGCCCGAAGAAGCTGGGCGTGGCGCCGGTGCCCCAGCTGAGCTGGCCGGGCTTGCGGCCGGGGCCGCGGTCGTACGGGGCGCGCCACTGCACGACGGGGGTGCCGTCGGCGGCCTGGCCGAGCAGGTACAGGGCGTGGTCGGTGGCGACGGCGGTGTGGCCGGGGACGGTGGAGATGCTGTTGGCGACGCCCTCGCCGGTGGCCAGGGTGCGGACCGCGCCGGTGGCGGTGTCGGCGGTGCCGATCACGCCGTGGTCGGTGGCGAACCACACCTTGCCGTCCCAGCCGGGGCTGAGGCCGACGATGTTGTCGCCGGACGGTACCGCGGCGGCCAGCGGGGTGCGCTGGTCGACCGTCAACTGCCATCCGCTGCCGGTGCGGTGGTGCCCGATCCGGAGCAGGTCGTCGTTGCCGTCGACGGCGACCAGGGCGTCGTTCTGGTCCAGGTAGGCGTACACGCCGCCGAACAGGGCGCCCTTGGGGAGCTCCAGCGAGGCCAGGTCGTCGCCGTTCGCCGGGTCGAGCAGGTGCACGGTCGGGGTCCGGCCGAAGATCGTGGTGCACAGCGCGACCGGGTAGCCGTCCTGCCCGACCGTGACGGTGGGGCAGGCCGAGGCGAGCGCGGTGCGGCTCCAGTCGACGGCCCCGGTGCCGGGCCCGGCGTACGGGGTGGTGTCGCTGGACGCGGAGTCGCCGTGCATGCCGGCGTTGCCGTTCGGGGCGGTCGCCGGGTTCTGCGGGGGCAGCGGCCCGAAGGCGGTGGCGGCGAGCGCGGCGGCCAGGGCGAGGGCGGGCAGCAGCAGACGTGGGCGCATGGCGGGGTCCTGTTCGGGAAGTCGTGGCCCTTCCGCCGGGAGCGGAAGGAAGGGACGCCGAACGGCACCCGGCACCGGGGACGGGGCAAGCGCGGGGCCGCTCGGCGGAGTGCGTGAGCGGCCCTCGACGGGAGGGAAGGGGTGCGGGCCGCGTCAGCCGACGCGGCGACAGCCCGTCGTGGTGGCACGGCCATGGTCGACATGGCGGCGGCTCACCAACAGGGTCATGCCAGGCACCCTAGCGGCCGCGTCCCGCACCGCGCTGCCCCTTTCTCACTCCTCGGACGGACGCACCGGCTCGGCCGATCGGCCGTCCTTCGTCAGTCGGCGGTCAACTCCTGGAGGTCGGCGAGGAGTTCGGAGACGGAAACGGCGTCCAGGTCGCCGAGCCGGTCACGGTACTCGCGGCCGTTCGGCCAGTAGCCCTCCGGTGAGGCGCCCAGCCACACCGCCTCGAAGGTCTGCTCGTCGTACTCGTTGGGGAGGGCGACCACGATGCCCGGCTGGATCTCGATCACCAGGTGGCGGCCGTTCGACAGCGGCTTGTGGAACCAGAACTCCAGCCCCGCGTCGTGCGGTTCGCCGCGCCGCCAGCCGCGCTTGGTCAGGGCGAGCAGCCGACTCGTCGGGACGGTGTGCTTCTCGAACCGGTGCAGCCGGTGGCCGGCGGCCTCCTCCTCGGTCAACGCGGCTGTCGGGCGGCCCAGTTGGCGGAACGGCTGAACGATCTCGTAGTCCGCGAACAGCTCCGCCCAGGCGCCGAGGTCGGCGGGTGCCAGGTGCAGCGGGTGGACGAGCCGGACGGTGGCGTCCCGGGGCAGCGCGAAGGGCTCGTCGTGGACGTCGGTGAAGGTGCGGTCCTCGGCGACCCGGAAAGCGGTGTGGTCGGCCGTCCAAACCAGGCGGCGCACCAGGTGGCCGAGTAGGGGGTGGGTGACCAGCAAGTCGGTGAACTCGCCCGCGCTCCAGGTCCGTTCGGTGACCATGGCGGCTTCCAGGCGGGCGGTCTGGTCGGCGGCCAGGGTGCGGGCTTCCTTCTTCAGGGCGGCGAAGCGCTTGCGCTCGGCGGGGGCGAGTTCCTGGTCGTCGCGGGTGCCGGGGGCGGGCAGGTCCTTGCGCCGTTTGCCGTCGGAGTCCAGCACGTACGGGCGCAGTTGCTCGTCGAAGCCGACGGTGAACGTCCGGCTGCCGTAGTCGATGACCGTGGTGCCGTCCGGGGACAGGCCCAGGTCCGGCACCAAGCGGTCGGCCAACTGCTCGCCCGTCAGGCCCAGTACCTCGGCGATCTCGGCGACCTTCTCCTGGGCACGGACCTTGAGCGCCTTGAACTTCACCCGCTGCGCGATGTTCTGGAGTTGCAGCAGGGCGGCATCGGTGCCGATCGCGGCCAGCACGTCCAGGCCCTCCACCGCCCGCTGGTGGGCGTTCTGCCCCGGCCACTCGCGCAGCAGCGGCGCCAGCTGCCGGGCGGTGTCGTCGTCACCGAACTCGCCGAGCGCGTACAGCGTCCAACTGCCCGGCCCCGGCATCCCGGCCTGCCGCCACTCCTCCAGCAGCGCCCAGCAGAACGCCCGCACCGTGTCGGCCCGCAGCGCCGGTGCGACCACCGCCAGGCCCGGGTACGGGTCGCGCAGCTTCCCCAACTGCAGCAGCGTCAGCAGGTGGCGCACCGCATGGAGCGGCAACGCCCCGCCACCGTCGGCCAGTTGCACCTGCGGCAGCGCCTCCGGCCGCAGCCAGGACGGGAGTTCGGGCAGCTTGGTGGGCAGCGCGGTCTCCAGCGGGTCGGATTCCAGCGCGTCCGCGACCACCGCGGCGGCGTGCTCGCCGTACCGCTCGGCCACCGCCGCCGTCAGCACCTCCGCCCCCTGCTGGGCGGCCACCAGCCGCAGCGCGTTCTCCGCCGCCAGCCGGGCCTTCCCGGCCTTGCCGACCGCCGCCGGGACCAGCAGCAGCGCCCCGGCCACCCTGTGCCGGGCGAACCACGAACGGGCCACCGGCTGAACGGACTTGAGCCGCAGCAGGGCGTCCGCCATCACCTCCGCCGCGACCGCGCCCCGCACCGGCAGCAGCACCGGCGCGACCTGGGCCGGCCGGGCCACTGCCGCACCGAGCACCAGCCGCAGCGCGGCCGGGCCGAACCTGGCCAGTACCGGTGCCAACTGCTCGCCGCAGGAGGCCAGTTCGCGCGGGTCCCAGGACTCCAGGTACGGCGCCATCAACTCCGCCGGAGCGATGGCCAGCAGCCGACAGCACTGGCCGGTCCAGCCGTTCTCCTCGGATTTGCGCACCTTCTCCGCCCAGCCGATGTTCGCCGTGTACTCCCAGGAGCGGTAGGGGGTGGCCGCGAACGCCGCCGACTCGCCCTCCTGCCAGAGCAGTTGGACCTCCTGGTCGGCCACCAGGCCGGTCAGCACCCGCGGCTTGCGGACGGCGCGCCGCCGCGCCCACGGCGGGTCGACCAGCAGCGCGGGCAGCCGTTCCGGCACCGCCTCGGGCAGCGGCTCCCGCGCCCCCTCCAGGCCCCGCACGTACGCGGCGCTCTCCTCGTCCAGGGTCGGCAGGATCTCCGGCAGCCGCGAACGCAGCAACGCCACCTGCCGGTTGAGCAGGTGCCGAACCGCCGCCGCCTCAACGCCACCGCGCCGCGCCGCCGCCGACAGCACCCGCACCGAGCGCACCGGGAAGCGCTCCACCATCGCCAGCAGCACCAGCCGGAAGGTCTTGCCGGCGATCCGGTCTACCAGCTCGACCATCGCCTCGTCGGTCGGGAACTCCGCCACGTACTCGGCGCACCCGCGCGCCCAGTCGTCGTCCCAGGCATTCTGCTCCAGCGCCCCCGCCACCAGCGGCGCCGCGGCCGGCCCCACCCCGTCGGTGAGGGTGGCCACCACCTGGGGCGTCCAGTACGTCCACGCCCCGCGATCCTCCGCGCCGAACCGCTGCGCCTGCTCGGCGCTGCCGAGTGCGGGCAGCAGCAGCGCGCGCAGCAGGCCGCTCATCGCGCGCGAGTGCCCGAACATCTCGGCCAGGCACTCGTCCACCCACTCCGCCCGCTCCGGCACCAGGAACGCGGTGGCCGCCCGGCTCGCCAGGGTGCCCCGCATCCCCGCCAACTCCGCCACCACGGCGGCGTACTCGGGCTCCGGCGCGGCGGCCAGCGCCCGGCGGGCGGCCGCCAGCACCCGGAGGTCGAACTCCGTACCGGAATGCTGTATGGAGTCCAGGTCGCGAAGGGTCACCCTGGCCCGCTGCCCGTAGGACACCTGCAGCTGTGAGGTGTCCACCTCCAGGGTCATCAGGGCGGCCCGCACCGCGAGGCTCAGGCCGAAGCGCGCCGTCCAGCCCGCGAACTCCCGCTCCGCCTGGTCGGAGACCCCCCACTCCCGGACCATCGCGGTGACCACCGCCAGCCCCACCGGGTCCGGCGCACCGGCCCGGTACGCCCGGACGGCGGCCACCACTCCGGGGTCGGACCCCGGGGCGGTCAGCACCTGCTCGATCGCCCGGTGCGGCCCGGTCATGTGGAGGTCCTCCGCCTCGGCCACCGCCGCCGCGCCCACCACCGGCCACCACTCGGGCAGCGGCACCGGCACCCCGCCCCGGCGGCGCGGCAGCACGTGTTCGCGCCACGCCTCGGGCAGCACGAACACGTCCTCGCCCGGGAACCCGGCGACCGGGGCGGACACGTCGGCCTCCCGGCACTCCGCCGAACCGCCGCCGACCGGCTCCCACTGCTGCACTCGCCCCTCCAACCCCGACCGGCCGACCACGAACCGGCCGGCCACCTGGCGGCACCCTAGCGAGCGATCCGGACATCCCGGCCCGGGAAGGGTCAGAGCATTCGCTGCGCGGTCGCGGCCTTCGCCAGCAGGGCCTCGGCCTCGGCGGTGCGGCCCTGGGCGGTGAGCAGGCGGGCCCGGTACTCCATGGCGTAGGCGTCGCCCAGTTCCTCGGCGCAGCGGAAGGCGTGCACGGCCCGGTCGAGGTCGCCGTTGTCGCGGAAGGCGACACCGAGTGCGGTGATCGGGAACGCCTGGTCCTGGGCGAGGATGCCGGGCGCCCAGCGGTCCACCGTGGCGCTGTCGCCGCGTTCCAGGCCCTGCTTGACCAGGCCCAGCATGGCGTCGGCGTCACCGAGGGCGGCGACCTGCTCCCAGATCACCTGGGCCCGGTTGTCGTCCCCGGCCGCCGAGTGGTACATGCCCAGGTTGTACCCGGCCATGGTGTTCCCGGCCGCCCAGGAGCGTTCCCACCAGTGCAGCGCGGCAGCCGACTCGCCGTTCGAGTAGAACACCGCCCCCAGGTTGCCCATCACGACGTCGTCCCCGGCCTCGGCGGCGGCCAGCATCTCGACCAGTTCGCCGTCCGGCGGCCGGTAGGACGCCCCCTCCACCAGCCGCACCTCCACCGTGTCCTGCTGCTCGCGTCGCTTCCCGCGCGACCACCACCAGCCCACCGCCACCACTCCCACCTGCGCGCACTCCGTGACCCGGCGATGATGCCACCCCGCCCCGGACGCCCGTGGTCCGGGCCGGTTGGTTCCACGGGGCCGGAGCGGGGCATGGCTTGGGGGGAGACGACCCGTGTGCAGGGCGGGGCGGTTCGGGACGAGAGGGGCCGTGGTGGGTACGGAGTGGGCGCGGGGTGCGGTGCTGTACCAGATCTACCCGCAGAGTTTCGCGGACGGGAACGGGGACGGCGTCGGCGACTTCGCGGGGCTGACGGAGCGGCTGGAGTACCTGCGCTGGCTGGGAGTGGACGCGGTGTGGCTGAACCCGTGCTTCGCCTCCCCGTTCGGCGACGCGGGCTACGACGTGGCGGACTTCCTGACCACCGCGCCCCGCTACGGGACTCCGGAGGACCTGGCGAAGTTCACCGAGGAGGCCCGCCGCGGCGGCATCCGGGTGCTGCTGGACCTGGTCGCGGGCCACACCTCGGACCGGCACCCGTGGTTCGTCCGCTCGGCCGCCGACCCGGACGACCACCGCTACGTGTGGGCGGACCGCCCGGCGCCCGGGTACGTGGCCTCGCCGGGCAGCCGGCCGGGCTGGTACAAGCCGAACTTCTTCGACTTCCAGCCCGCGCTGAACTTCGGCCACGCCCGCACCGACCCGGCCGAGCCGTGGCGGCAGCCGGTGGACGCCGAGGGCCCGCGGGCCAACCGGGCGGCGCTGCGCGAGATCATGGCGCACTGGTTCGCGCTGGGCGTCTCCGGGTTCCGGGTGGACATGGCGTCCTCGCTGGTCAAGGACGACCCCGGGTTCGTCGAGACCGGCCGGCTGTGGCGGGAGACCCGGGCCTGGATGGACGCCGAGCACCCCGACAACGTGATCCTCGCCGAGTGGGGCGACCCGGCCCGCTCGGTGCCGATGGGCTTCCACGGCGACTTCTTCCTCCAGTTCGGCGGCCCCACCGAGGGCGCCGCGCTGCGCTCGCTGTGGGACAACGGCACGGGCACCGTGCACGAGGAGTGGCCCGAGCAGCCCTGCTACTTCGACCCGGAGGGCCGCGGCTCGATGCGGCCGTTCCTCGCCGAGTGGGAGCGCGCCGCGAAGGCGATGGACGGCCGGGGCTTCGCCTCGCTGCCCACCACCAACCACGACTTCTCCCGGCTGGCCTGCGGCCCGCGCACCCGCGAGCAGCTGGCGGCGGCGTTCGCCTTCCAGCTGACCTGGCCGACCGTCCCGACGATCTACTACGGCGACGAGATCGGCATGCGCTTCGTGCCGGGCCTGCCGGACACCGAGGGCAGCGTGCTGGGCCCGCGCTACAACCGGGCCGGTTCGCGTACGCCGATGCAGTGGGACGCTACCGCGGACGCCGGGTTCTCCTCCGCCGCCGCCGACCGCTTCTACCTGCCGCTGGACCCCTCCCCCGACCGCCCCGACGTGGCCTCCCAGCGCGCCGACGAGTCCTCGCTGCTGCACCAGGTACGGGAGTTGATCGCGCTGCGCCGCGCGCACCCCGGCCTGGGCCCGGACGGGCCGGTCGAACTGCTGCACACCGGCTACCCGTTGGCGTACCTGCGGGGCGAGCGCTACCTGGTGGTGGTCAACCCGCGCCGGACGCCCGCCTGCCTGCCGGTGGAACGGGACCTGCCGGGGCGCCTGCTGCACGGGCGGGGCGTGTCGCTGACGCACTCGGTGCTGCGCGCGGAGGGCTTCTCGTACGGCGTCTTCACCCGCTGAGGCCGCCGAGCGCGTGAGGCCGCCGCCCCTTGATCAGCCCGACTCGCCCGCGCCGCACAGCAGTTCGGCCGCTTCCGTGCGCAGGTAGAGCACGGTGCGGCCGGTGCGGTGGCGGGCGGCGAGGCCCGCGTCGTGCAGCGCGGACAGGTGGTGCGAGACGGTGGGCGCGGACAGGCCGGTGCGGGCCGCGAGTTCGGTGGTGCTGGCGGGCGCGTCGAGTCCGGCGAGCAGCCGGGCCCGGGCCCGGCCGAGCACCCGGGCCAGGCCGTCGGGGGCGGGCGCGGCGGACTCCCAGAGCGTGGCGACGCCGCGCGGCGGGTAGACCAGGCCGGGCTGCCAGGGCGGGTTGAGCTGGGAGAACACCCCGGGCCAGGCGAACACGGTGGGCACCAGGACGAGTCCGCGCGCGCCGTCCAGCCGCCGGTGCTCCTCCAGATGCCGGTGGCCGATCCGCAGCAGGTCGTGCTCCCAGCCGACCGAGGGGTGCAGGTCCGCGAACAGCCCGGCCGGGCCGGAGGCCGCCAACTGCCGGGCCCGGCGCAGGATCTCGCCCTCGGCGAGCCGTTCGATCCGTCCCCAGTGCGGGGCGATCGCGGCCTGCCAGTAGGCCCGCGCCTCGGCCGCCAGCCGGCGCGTCCCGGCCGCCGGGTCCGCGTACAACTCGGCGACCAGCGGCGGGAGTTCACCGCCGATCCGGTCCAGGTCACGGCGCACGGCGGCCGGGTCGAGCGCGGTCAGCTCGGCCAGCTGGTCGGCCAGGGCCGGGCTGCTGCCGGCGGGCACCGGGGTGAGGAAGTCCGGCACGTAGACCGTCGGCAGCCGCACCAGCTGGGAGAGCAACTCCCACTGCACGCCCGCGAGTTCGCGCCTGGCCCGGCGCACCCAGGGCAGGTGGACGGCCCGCCGCCCCGGGTCCTTGAGCACCTCGACGCTGGTGGTCAGCTCGCACAGCGGCGAGCGCGCGAACCTGGTGCGGGCCAGGTCCTGCGCGGAGAACTCCCAGGTCAGCACCGCTCCCCCTCGTCATCGCGGCCGGCAGGATTCGAGCAGGGTCGAATCCGTGGGCGGCCCCGATCATCGCAGGCAGCCTCGGACCATGACCAGCGCACCCCCCGCCCCGCAGCACCCGCAGCACCCACAGCGCCCACAGCACCGGCCTCGTCCGCCCCGCCCGCACCGCCCGCTCCTGGACCGGCTCGGGCTGCCCGCCGGGGCCGGCCGCCACCGCCCGCTGATCGGCGCCCACCTGATCGACAGCCTCGGCACCGGCCTGGTGCTCGCCTTCACCCTGGTGTTCTTCACCCGCACCACCGACCTCCCGCTCACCACCGTCGGCGCGGCCGTCTCCGCCGCCCGGCTGCTCGCCCTGCCCGCCGCGCCCGCCGTCGGCCCGCTGATCGACCGGTACGGCGCCCGGAAGGTCGCCGCCTGGGCCAACGCACTCTCCGCGCTCGCCCACGCCGCCTTCCTGCTCGCCGACCGCAGCTGGCTGATCGTGCTGGTCTGCCTGCTCGCCCAGGCCGGCCAGGCCGGGTACTGGACCGCCAGCACCGGCCTGGTCGTGCTGGCCGCCCCGGACGGCGGGCGCACCCGCTGGTTCGCCCTGGTGCAGACGCTGCGCAACGCCGGACTCGGCCTGGGCGGCGCGGCCGGCGCACTGCTGGTCGGCGACGGCGGGGCGGGCGGCCTGCGGCTGCTGGTCGCCCTGAACGCGGCGTCCTACCTGGTGGCGGCGCTACTGCTGGCCCGCTGGCGCCCCGCGGTGCCCGCAGAGCCCCCGGCGCCCGCGGCGGTGCACGAGCAGCCCGCACCGGCCACGACGGTGCACGAGCAGCCCGCACCGCCCGCGGCGGTGCACGAGCGCGGCGGCTACCGCGCGGTGCTGGCCGACCGCCGCTACCTGCTGATGGTGCTGGTGAACCTGTCCTTCGTGCTGGCCTCGATGGTGCTGAGCGTGCTGCTGGCCGTGCACGTGACGGCCGCCCTGCACCTGGGCGCCCCGCTGGCCGGCGCGCTGCTGGTGCTCAACGGCGTGCAGGTGGTGCTCACCCAGAACCCGGTCTCCCGGCTGCTGGAGGGCCACCGCGCGACCCGGACGGCCGCCGCCGGGGCGGTGCTGAACGCGGCGGCGTTCGCGCTGTTCGCCGTGCTGCCCGGCGACGGTCCGCGCTGGCTGGTGCTGCCCGGGCTGGTCGTGGCCATGCTGGTGTACAACCTGGCGGAGACCGTCGCCACGCCCGGGCGCGAGGAGTTGAGCGTGGCGCTCGCCCACCCGGCCCGGCGCGGCCGGTACCTGGCGGTCAACCAGCTCTCCTGGAACCTCGGCCAGGCGCTCTGCCCCGGCCTGCTGACCCTGCTGTTCGCCCACGGCCCGTCCTGGCCCTGGCTGTTCCTGCTCGCCGCCTCACTGGCCGCCGTCCCCGGCCTGCTCCGGCTCGAACGCCCGAGCCCCGCGGTTCCCGACATTCGGTCGGAAACCGGACCGCTCGCACAGCGCTAACATTCCGTCAGCACAAGCTGTTCGAAGGGGAGTTGACGATGGTCGAACTGGTGGTGGGGTCGCGCGCCAGCCAACTGGCCCGGGCCCAGGTCAAGGAGTTCCTCGCCCCGCTGCGCGCCCGGTTCCCGGACGTCGCCTTCCGCCACCGGGTGATCCTCGAGGACGGCGACCTCGACCGGAAGTCCGACCTGCGCGAGGTCTCCGAACGCGGCGGCGGCGCCGCGTTCGCCGGCCGGCAGGCCGCCGCCCTGCTCGACGGCGAGGTCGACGTGGTCGTCCACTCCCTCAAGGACCTCCCCACCGCCGACCCCGACGGCCTGCTGCTGCTCCCCTCCCCGCCCCGCGCCGACGTCCGCGACGCCCTCTGCGGGGCCGCCCTCGCCGAGCTCCCCACCGGCGCCCGGGTCGGCACCTCCGCCGCCCGCCGGATCGCCCAACTCCTGTATGTCCGGCCCGATCTGGCGCCCGAGCGGATCCGCGGCAACGTCCCCACCCGGCTCACCCGGCTGCGCACCCTGGACGCGGTCGTCCTCGCCGCCGCCGGCCTGCACCGCCTCGGCCGCGCCGGGGAGATCGCCGAGTACCTCCCGCTCGACCGCTTCCCGCCCAGCCCCGGCCAGGGCGCCCTCGGCATCCAGGTCCGCGCCGACGACGCCAGGGCCCGCGAACTCCTCGCCGGCACCGGCGACCCCGTCACCGACGCCGAGGTCCGGGCCGAACGCGCCATGCTCGCCGAACTCCACGGCGGCTGCTCCGTCCCGATCGGCGCCCACGCCACCACCGCCGACGGCATCCTCACCCTGCACGGCCAGCTCACCACCCCCCGCGGCACCCGGCAGATCGAGGCCCGGCTCTCCGGCACCCCCGCCGAACCCGAGAAGCTCGGCCGCGCCGTGGCCGCCCTGCTGCTCGACCAGGACGCCGAAACCCTGCTCCGCGCCCCGCAGTTCCAGCCCCGCTGACCGCCCGTCCGGGGCCGGAACGCACCGACCGATAGCCGCCAGCGGCGGGCCCGCGCCCGGACGAAGCTCGACGCCATGAACAGCAACCGAATCGAAGGACGCGTGGCCCTGGTGACCGGCGGCAGCCGGGGCATCGGTGCGGCCGTCGCACTGCGGCTCGCCGAGCAGGGCGCCGACGTCGCCCTGACCTACCGCCAGAACGCCGAGCAGGCCCGGCAGGTGGCCCGGAAGATCGAGGGGACGGGCCGCCGGGCGCTGGCGGTCCCGGCGGACGGCGCGGACGAGGCGGCGCTGACCGGCGCGGTGGAGCGCACGGTCGGCACCCTCGGCCGGCTGGACGTCCTGGTCAACAACGCGGCGCTCTTCCCGTCCGGGCCGATGGCGGACGTCGGCACCGCGGAGCTGGACCGCGTCCTGGCCGTCAACGTCCGGGCCCCGTTCGTGCTGGCCCGGGCCGCCGCGGCGCACCTGCCGGAGGGCGGGCGGATCATCGGCATCGGCAGCAACATCGCCGACCGCGTCCCGTTCCCGGGCCTCGCCCTGTACGCGATGACCAAGACCGCACTGGTCGGCCTCACCAAGGGCCTGGCCCGCGAGCTGGGCCCGCGCGGCATCACCGTCAACCTGGTCCACCCCGGCCCGACCGACACCGACGCCAACCCCGCCGACGGCCCGAACGCCCCCGCGATCAGCGGGATCACGGCACTCGGCCGCTACGCCGACCCCGCCGAGATCGCCGCCGTCGTCGCCCACCTGGCCGGCCCCGAAGCCGGCTACGTCACGGGCGCGGTGATCGCCGCGGACGGCGGCTTCTCCGCCTGACCGGCCCGCGCCGACCCGCCGCCCCCGGGCTACAGCCCCGGCCCCCGCCAGAACAGCAGGACGGCCAGCGCGACCGCCGCGGCGGCGATCACCGCCAGGAAGGGCGCGCGGCTGCGCGGCGGGGCGAGCAGGACGGTGAGGGCGGGCGGGGCGGTGACCGCGAGGGTGGGCCAGCCGGGGGCGAGGAGCAGCGCGGCGGCGGTCGCGGCGAGGACGGCGACGGTGGCCGAGACGCGGCGGCCGAGGCGCTGCGGGAGGCCCCGGACGCCCGCCGCGCGGTCCGCGGCCAGGTCGGGCAGGACGTTGGCGAAGTGCGCGGAGACCCCGAGCAGCGCGCCCGCGCCGAGCACCGCGGGGGCGGGCCAGCGCCCGCCGGGCGGGGCGAGCGTCACGAACGCGGGCAGCAGCGCGAACGCCACCGCGTAGGGCAGCCAGGACCAGGCGGTGGCCTTGAGCCGCAGGTTGTAGGCCCAGCCGGCGGCCACCGCCACCAGGTGCACGGTCGCCGCGGCGGGCCCGCAGGCGGCGGAGAGCAGCACGCAGCCGACCACCGCCCACCGGGTGGCCCCGGCGACCCGCCCCGCCGACACCTCCCGCCCGGCGAGCGGCTTGTCGGCGCGCCCGGCGTCCGCGTCCCGCCGCCGGTCGACCAGGTCGTTGCTCCAGCCGATCGAGAGCTGCCCGGCGGCGACCGCACCGGTGGTCAGCGCCGTACCGAGGCCGCCGCGCCCGGCCGCGAGGGCCATCGCCCCGGCCAGCGCGGTCACGGCGGCGGCCGGGGCGGGATGGCAGGCGCGCAACAGGACCCCGGTCCGGGCCACCCTGCTGGTCACCGTCGTGCTGCTCACACCGGCCAGGCTAGGCGGTGGACGCCGGTTCTCCCCCGAAGCCACGAATGAATCGCCAAGCTCCTTTCACCTCAAGGCAATTGACCACCCCGGCGCGGCCCGCCGACCCGCACCGACCGCGGCACCGCCCAGGACTCCCTGACCCGCCGTCACCACCCGGGACGCGCCCGGAAGGACGAATTGTCGGTTTCGGGCGGAGTGCTCCCTATCCTGGGGCGGTGACGCGGATCGCGGCTGTGCACGGGGTGCTTCCGGCTCACCGCTACGGGCAGCGGGAGTTGGCCGGGGCGGTGGCGGCGCTGCGCCCGGACGGCGGGGAGGGGCGGGCGCTCGCGGAGCGGTTCTTCGCGGGGGCGGGGGTGGAGTTCCGGCACTTGGCGTTCCCGCTGGAGCGGTATCCGGAGCTGGCGGGTTTCAGCCGGGCCAACGACGCCTGGCTGGCGGCCGCGGTCGAACTGGCCGAGCGGGCGGGCGGAGCGGCCCTGACCGAGGCGCAACTCCCTTCCTCCCAAGTGGACTTCGTCGTCTCGACCACGGTCACGGGCATCGCCGTCCCGTCCCTGGAGGCCCGGCTGGCGCCCCGGTTGGGGCTGCGGGCGGACGTGCGGCGGCTGCCGCTGTTCGGCCTGGGCTGCGCGGGCGGCGCGGCGGGGGTGGCGGCGGTGGACGGGCTGCTGGCGGGGCGGCCGGACGGGGTGGCGCTGCTGCTGGCGACCGAGCTGTGCTCGTTGACGTTGCAGCGGGCCGACGTCTCGGCGGCGAACCTGCTGGCCACGGCGCTGTTCGGGGACGGCGCGGGCGCGCTGGTCGCGGTCGGGGACGGCGTCGACTGCGCGGGCCCGGAGGTGGTGGCGACCCGCAGCCGGCTGTATCCGGGCACCGAGCGGCTGCTCGGCTGGGAGGTCGGCAACGACGGCTTCCGGATCCTGTTGGGGGCCGAACTCCCGGAGCTGGTGCGGCTGTTCGTGGGCGAGGAGGTGTCGTCCTTCCTGGCCGCGCACGACCTCAAGCCGGGGGACGTGACGGCCTGGGTCTGCCACCCGGGCGGCCCCCGGGTGCTGGACGCGCTGGAGCAGGAACTCGGCCTGCCGGAGGCCGCGTTGGCCCCGAGCCGGGCCTCGCTGGCACGCTGCGGCAACCTCTCCTCGGCCTCGGTGCTGCACATCCTGCGGGACGTGCTGCAGGCCGACCCCCCGCCGCCGCCCGGCTCGTACGGGCTGATGCTGGCCCTCGGGCCCGGTTTCGCCTCCGAACTCGTCCTCCTGCGCTGGTAGTCGCCGATGACCGCCTACACCGTCCTGATCGCGCTGGTCGCCGTGGAGCGGCTGGCCGAGCTGCTGGTCGCCCGCCGCAACGCCGCCTGGAGCCTGGCCCGGGGCGGCGTCGAGTACGGGCGCGGGCACTACCCGGCGATGGTGGCGCTGCACACCGCGCTGCTGGCCGGCTGCCTGCTCGAAGTCCACTTCGCGGCAAGGCCGTTCGTCCCGGCGCTGGGCTGGCCGATGCTCGCGCTGGCGCTGGGTGCGCAGGGGCTGCGCTGGTGGTGCATCCGGACGCTGGGGCCGCGCTGGAACACCCGGGTGATCGTGGTGCCGGGCCTGCCGCTGGTGGCGGGCGGCCCGTACCGGTGGCTGCGGCACCCGAACTACCTGGCGGTGGTGGTGGAGGGCTTCGCGCTGCCGCTGGTGCACACCGCCTGGGCCACCGCGCTCTGCTTCACGCTGCTGGACGCCTGGCTGCTGGCCACCCGGCTGCGCTGCGAGGACGCCGCGCTGACCCGCTGCCGGGTGGCCGCGTGATCGATCTGCTGGTGGTCGGCGGCGGCCCGGCGGGGCTGGCCACCGCGATCCACGCCGCCCGCGCGGGCCTGTCCGCGACCGTGCTGGAGCCGCGGGCGACGCCGATCGACAAGGCGTGCGGCGAGGGCCTGATGCCGGGCGCGGTGCGGGCCCTGGAGCGGCTGGGCGTCGAGGTCGAGGGCCGCCCGTTCGCGGGCATCCGCTACCTGTCCGCGGACGGCGCCCGCACCGCCGAGGCCCGCTTCCGCACCGGCCCCGGCCTGGGCGTGCGCCGCACCGCCCTGCACGCCGCGCTCGCCGCCCGCGCCGACCACCTCGGCGTCCACCGCCTCGCGCTCCGCGCCGACGGCCTGCGGTTCGACCAAAGTGCCGTCAGCGTAGGCGAGTTGACCGCCCGCCACCTGGTCGCGGCGGACGGCCTGCACTCCCCCGTCCGCCGCGCCCTCGGCCTGCACCGCCCCGCCCCCGGGCGGCTCCCGGCCCGCTACGGGCAGCGGCGGCACTTCGCGGTCCGGCCGTGGAGCGAACTGGTCGAGGTGTACTGGTCGCGGCACGCGGAGGCGTACGTGACACCGGTCGCGGACGGGACGGTCGGGGTGGCCGTGCTGGGCAGCGAGCGGCTCCCGTTCGACCGCCAACTCGCCGCCTTCCCCGCCCTGTCGGCGCGGCTCGGCGACGCTCCCCCGGCCGGCCCGGTACGGGGCGCGGGCCCGCTGCGGCAGCGGGCCGCGGCCAGGGTGCACGGCCGGGTGCTGCTGGTCGGCGACGCGGCCGGCTACCTGGACGCCCTCACCGGCGAGGGCGTCGCGCTGGCCCTGGCCTCCGCCGAGGCCGCCGTCCGCTGCCTGGCCGCCGGCCGCCCCGCCGCCTACGAGCGGGCCTGGCACCGCGCCACCCGCCCCTACCGCCTGCTCACCGCCGCCCTGCTGGCCGCCCGCCACCACCCGCGGCTCGGCCCGCGGATCGTCCCGCTGGCCGCCGCCCTCCCCCCGGCCTTCGGCGCCGCAGTCAACCTGCTGGCCCGCTGACCCGCTCGGACAGCAGCATCGGCTGCGGCCCGGGCGACAGCACCAGCCGGGGCACCGGCCGCACCGGGCCCGCCCCCGCGGGGCGCAGCCGCCACCGGCCAGCGACGGTGGCCAGCGCCAGCGTCGCCTCGGTCAGTCCGAACCGGTCACCCGGGCACCGCGTCGCCCCGGAGCCGAACGGCAGGTACGCGCCCCGGGGCAGCTCGCCCGCGAACCGGTCCGGGTCGAACCGCCCCGGGTCCGGGAAGAGCTCGGGCCGGCGCTGCAGCAGGTACAGGCAGCAGACCACCAGGGCCCCGGCGGGCAGCCGGACCCCGGCGAGCTCGGTGGGCCGGGTGGTGGTGCGGCTGATCGCCCAGGCGGGCGGGTAGAGCCGCAGGGTCTCGCTGATCACCCGTGCGGTGTAAGGGAGTTGCGACAGGTCCTGCCAGCGGGCCGGCGCCCCGGCCGGTCCGGCGTCGACCTCGGCGTGCAACGCCCTTTCCACGTCCGGGTGTTCGGCCACCAGCCGGAGCGACCAGGCCAGCGCGGAGGAGGTGGTCTCGGCCCCGGCCAGCACCAGGGTGGCGACCTGGTCGGCGAGTTCGCGCTCCCCGAGCGGCCGGCCGTCCTCGTCGCGGGCGGCCAGCAGCAGCGAGAGCACGTCGCCGCGGTCGATCCCGCGGGCCCGGTAGTCGGCGATGATCGCCGCCACTCCGGCGTGCCAGGTGGCCAGCGCCCGCCGGTGGGTGCGCCGCGCCGGAGTGGGCAGCAGGTCGGCCGCGGGCAGCACCACCCGCCGGTAGATCCCGCGCAGCAGCACGTCCAGCGCCCCGCGCAGGGCCTCCGCGGCCCGCGGCTCCAGCCCGGCCGAGAACAGGGTGCGCACGGCCACGGCGGTGGTGAGCCGGAACGCCTCGTGGGTGACGTCGACGACCTGCCCGGCCCGCCACCCCGCGGTGAGCGCCGCGGTCTCGTCCGTCATCGCCGCCGCGTAGTGCGGCAGCAGCGCGTGCTGGAAGGCGGGCTGCACGATCCGGCGCAGCCTGCGGTGGTCGGCGCGCGGGCAGGAGGCCAGCCCGTTGCCGAGGAACGCCCGGATCTTCGCGTACAGCGGCCCCGTCCGGTCGTACCCCGCCCGGTCGGCCAGCACCTGCTGCACCAGTTCCGGCGCGCTGACCACGTACATCTCGCGCGGCCCGACCCGCACCCGGACCGGGTCGCCGCAGCCGGGCAGCGTGTCGAGGAAGGCCAGCGGCCGCGAGAGCAGCGCGGGCAGGTGCCCCAGCAGCGGCACCCCGCCGGGGGCGGTGACGGGTCGGTCGGTGCGCACGGACGACCACGATACGTGGTTGCGCGGGCACGGAGGGCGACACCGGCGGGCCGTTGCGCGCCGGGCGCGGGACACTGGAGTCATGAGCGAGTCCGGAGACATATTCCACCCGCCGGTCGTGGTCCGCCCGCCGACCCGCGGGGAGCGGCCGTACCGGCGGGTGGAGATCTACGGGCGGACGGTGGGGCGGGCGACCGGCCCGGCGGACGTGGTGGAGCTGATCCGGCACGCGGGCGTCGCCGAGCCGGACCTGGACGACCCGGACCTGGTGGCGTGGCGGGGCGGCGACCGCACGGTGTGGGCACACGTTGAGGAGCAGGCGGAAGGCTAGACGGCGCGGCGGTAGAGCCAGACGCCGAGCGGGGCGAACGCGGCGATGATGCCGGCGTCCCAGGCCAGGGCCTGCCAGACCTGGGTGCCGACCGGGCCGCCGATCATCAGGGCGCGGACGGCCCCGGCGGTGATGGTGACGGGCTGGTGGTTGGCGAAGACCTGGAGCCAGCCGGGCATGGTCGCGGTCGGGACGAACGCCGAGGAGGCGAAGACCAGCGGCGCGAGGACGGGGAAGGCGGCGGCGGTCGCGGTCTCCGGGTCGCCGACGGCCAGGCCGACCACGGCGAAGACCCAGGACATGGCGAGCCCGAAGGCCAGCACCAGCAGCGCGCCGCCGAGGAACGCCCAGACGCCGTTGTGGATCCGGAAGCCGACCAGGAAGCCGACGCCGGTCATCAGCGCGACCACGAACACGTTCCGGGCCAGGTCGGCGGTGGTCCGCCCGGAGAGCACCGCGGAGCGGGCCATCGGCAGCGAGCGGAAGCGTTCCATCAGCCCGGTCTGCAGGTCGCCGGCCAGGCCGATCGCGGTGTTGACCGCGCCGAACGTGACGACCTGCACGAACACGCCGGGCATCAGGTAGTCGACGTACGAGACGCCGTGCAGGGCCGCGCCGACCACCCCGCCGAAGACGTAGCGGAACATCAGCACGAAGACGATCGGCTGCACGGTGGAGAAGATCAGCAGCCGCGGCACCCGGCGCAGCGCGATCAGGTTGCGCCCGGCGACGGCCAGCCCGTCCCGGACCGGGGCGAGCAGGCGGTCGGCGAGCGGCGGGTGCAGGGGGACGGCGACGGTCATGACGGCGGGCCTCCTCCGGCGGACGGCGGAGCCGATGGCGGGGCGGGCGGCTCGGCGGGGGGAGACGCGGCAGCGGCGGGCGGCGGGGCGGTGCGGTGGCCGGTGAGGGCGAGGTAGACGTCGTCGAGGCTGGACTCGCGGACGGCGATGGTGCGCGGGGCGAGCCGTTCCGCCTCGAGCGCGCGCAGGACGTCCATCAGCAGCAGCGAGCCGTCCGTGCTGGGCAGGCGCAGCACCGCGCCGTCGCGTTCGGGGGCGTGCCGGAGGCGGTCGGCGAGCAGGGCGGCGGCGCGGGTGGCGCGCGGGTCCTCGCCCATGCCGAGTTCGAGGACGGTGGTGCCGAGCCGGGCCTTGAGGGCGTGCGGGCTGTCGTCGGCGACCACCCGTCCCTCGGCGAGGACGGCGACCCGCTGGGCGAGCCGGTCGGCCTCCTCCAGGTACTGGGTGGTGAGCAGCACGGTGGTGCCCTCGGCGACGAGTTCGCGGATCAGTTCCCACAGCGCGGTGCGGCTCTGCGGGTCGAGGCCGGTGGTAGGCTCGTCGAGGAACAGCACGGGCGGTTCGGGGACGAGCGCGGCGGCGACGTCGAGCCGGCGGCGCATGCCGCCGGAGTAGGTGCGCACGGGCCGGTCGGCGGCCGCCGTCAGGTCGAAGCGGGCCAGCAGGTCGGCGGCGCGCGGGTCGCGGCGGCGGCGGGGCAGTTGGGTGAGCCGGCCGATCAGCCGGAGGTTCTCCCGGGCGGTCAGGTTGGGGTCGACGGCGGCGTACTGCCCGGCGAGCCCGATCAACCGGCGGACGGCGGCGGGGTGCGCGACCACGTCGGTGCCGAGCACCTCGGCGCGGCCCGCGGTGGGCCGGATGATCGTGGTGAGGATCCGGATGGCGGTGGTCTTGCCCGCGCCGTTCGGGCCGAGCAGGCCGAACACGGTGCCGGGCGGGACGGTGAAGTCGACGCCGTCCAGGGCGACGAGGTCCTTGAAGCGCTTGCCGAGCCCCTGGACCCGGATCGCGCTGCCGGTTCCGGCCGGCTGGGTGGTCATGGGCGCCCCCTCGGGCGAGTGGTACCACTCCAGTGTCCGCCCGCCGGGACGGGGGGCGAAGCGGGCGCGGGCCGGGCCCGGGGGCGGCGCGCGGGTGGGCCTTCCGGGGCAACGGGGTCCCCCCTGGTGCGGAGCGGCCCGGCTCTGGAGTGGCCGGGCGGCGGGCGGCGGGGGTGGATGGTCTCCAGTGCCGCGCCGTCCCCTGGAGCCCCGATGCCCCGCACCCGCCGTGCTGCCGCCGCCCCGCCGTCCCGCACCCGCCGAACCGCCGCCGTCCTGGCGGCGCTGTCGCTGTCCGCGCTCTCGGCCGCGGGCTGCGCGGCGTCGCCGGACCTGAGCGCCCCGCCCGCCGCCGAGTCCTCGGCCGCCGCCGTCCCGGTCGTCGACTCCGGCCCGCCGGTGTCGGCGTTCGCCAGCACGGCGGGCACCCGCGTCTCGCTGGCCAGCGCGGGCAGCCTGGGCCCGATCCTGGTGGACGCGCAGGGCCGCACCCTGTACCTGTACGGCGCGGACACCACGGTGCACGCGAGCTGCCTGGACGAGTGCGCGAAGTCCTGGCCGCCGGTGACCACCCCGGGCTTCCCGCTGGCCGGCCCGGGCGTGGACGACGGGCTGCTGGGCGCGGCGGCGCTGCCGGACGGGACCGCGCAGGTGCTGTACAAGGGCCACCCGCTGTACCGCTACACCGGCGACCACGGGCCGGGCGAGACCGCCGGGCACACCGTGGCGGGCCCCGGCGGCACCTTCTACGCGGTCACCTCGCTGGGCGACCCGGTCGGCGTCGACATCGCCACGCTGCGCGGTGCGGGCGGCGCGGTGCCGAGCCCGGGCGCGAGCGCGGGTGCCAGTGCCAGTGCCAGTGCCGGTGCCAGTGCCCAGCCGGATGCGGCGGCGAGCGCGAGCGCGGCCCCGGCCGCTCCGGCCGACCCGGGCGCCCAGGCCCAGGCCCAGGCACCGGCGCAGACCCCCGCCGCCCAGGCCCCGGCCGTCCAAACCCCCACGCAGGCTCCCGCCCAGCCCCCCGCCGACGGCGCGGGCGCGGCAGCGGGAACGGACGGCAGTGGCGGTGGCGGTGCCCCGGCCGGTGACGACGGTTCGCAGGAGGGCTGAGGTGGCGGGTCGTCACCGTCCGGACCGGGGTGGGTCGGCCGTGCTGCCGGTGCTGGCGCTGGTCGCGCCGCTGGCGGTCTCGCTGGGGCTGCTGTGGTTCGGGCGGGCGCACGTGCCGGATCCGGGGCGGAGCCTGTTCGGGGCGTCCGGCGAGGACGCGCTGCGGTTGAAGTCGTGGCTGGGGACGGCGCTGCTCGGGCTGGCGCTGGTGCAGGTGCTGCTGGCGCTGGGGATGTACCGGCGGGGCCCGGCGGCGCGTCCGGTCCGGCGGGCGCACCGGGTGGGCGGCTGGCTGGCGTTCGCGCTGTCGCTGCCGATCGCCCAGCACTGCCTGCTGGCGTACGGGGTGCAGTTCACGGACGTCCGGGTGGGCGTGCACTCGGCGGCGGGGTGCTTCCTGTACGGGGCGTTCGCGGCGAAGGTGCTGCTGGTGCGGCGCGGCGGGCTGCCCGGGTGGGCGCTGCCGGTGGCGGGCGGGGCGCTGTTCTGCGCGGTGGGGGTGCTGTGGTGGGCGGCGGCGCTGTGGTTCCTGAACGGGTACTCCACGCCGTGGTTCTGAGGGTCCGGCGGGCGGGGCGCTGCGGTTGTGGGCGGGGCGGGCCGGTGTTCGAGTGGAGGGCAGTCGCGGTGGACGACCCTCGCCGCCGCGCGGTCACGGCGCCCCGGCCGGGGGTGCCAGAGGAGGATTCCCCCCGATGTCGCAGCACGTTCCCTTCACCACGAACAACGCGGGTGTCCCGGTCGAGAGCGACGAGCACTCGCTGACGGCGGGCCCGGTCGGCCCGGTCCTGCTGCACGACCACTACCTGATCGAGAAGATGGCCCAGTTCAACCGGGAGCGGGTGCCCGAACGGGTCGTGCACGCCAAGGGCAGTGGCGCGTACGGTTCCTTCGAGGTGACGCAGGACGTCAGCCGGTTCACCGTGGCGGACCTGTTCCAGCCGGGCAAGCAGTGCGAGATGCTGGCCCGGTTCTCCACCGTGGCGGGTGAGATGGGGTCGCCGGACACCTGGCGCGACCCGCGCGGCTTCGCGCTGAAGTTCTACACCGAGCAGGGCAACTACGACCTGGTCGGCAACAACACGCCGGTGTTCTTCGTCCGCGACCCGATCAAGTTCCAGGACTTCATCCGCTCGCAGAAGCGGCGCCCGGACAACGGGCTGCGCGACCACGACATGCAGTGGGACTTCTGGACGCTCTCCCCGGAGTCGGCGCACCAGGTGACCTGGCTGATGGGCGACCGGGGCATCCCGCGGACCTGGCGGCACATGGACGGCTTCTCCTCGCACACCTACCAGTGGGTGAACGCGGACGGGGAGCGGTTCTGGGTGAAGTACCACTTCAAGACGGACCAGGGCATCGAGTTCCTCCCCCAGGCGGAGGCGGACCGGCTGGCGGGCGCGGACGGCGACTACCACCGGCGCGACCTGTTCGAGGCGATCGAGCGCGGCGAGCACCCGTCCTGGACGCTGCACGTGCAGGTGATGCCGTTCGACGAGGCGTGGGACTACCGGTTCAACCCGTTCGACCTGACGAAGGTGTGGCCGCACGGCGACTACCCGCTGATCGAGGTCGGCCGGTTCACCCTGAACCGCAACCCGGAGGACCACTTCGTCCACATCGAGCAGGCCGCGTTCGAGCCGTCCAACCTGGTGCCGGGCATCGGGGTGTCGCCGGACAAGATGCTGCTGGGGCGGATCTTCTCCTACCCGGACACCCACCGGTACCGGATCGGGCCGAACTACGCCCAGCTGCCGCCGAACCGGGCGCACGTGCCGGTGCACTCGTACAGCAAGGACGGGCCGATGCGGTTCGACTCGGCGCGCACCGCCCGGCCGTACGCGCCGAACTCGTACGGCGGGCCGGCCGCGGACCCGTCGCTGTGGGGCGGGGAGATCGGGTGGGACGTGGCGGGGCGGATGGTGCGCGAGGCGTACCCGCTGCACCGGGAGGACGACGACTGGGGGCAGGCCGGGACGCTGGTGCGGGAGGTGCTGGACGACGCGGCGCGCGACCGGCTGGTGGCGAACATCGCCGGGCACCTGCAGGACGGGGTCTCGGCGCCGGTGCTGGAGCGGGCCCTGCAGTACTGGCGCAACGTGGACCGGGACCTCGGCGACCGGGTCGCCGCCGCCGTGGCCCGCTGACGCGCCCCGCGCGCACCGCCCGTCCGGGACGCCGTTCCGGACGGGCGGTGCGCTGCCGCTCGTTGACAAGTGCCGCCGCCGGGCCGATCCTAAGCAAGCGCTTAGTCAGTACGTTCCGACCCCTGCGAGGTGCCCCGATGACCACCGCTGCTCCGCCCGGCCTGGACCTGGAGAGGCTGCGCGCCCACCTGGACACCGCCCTGCCGGCGCCCGTCGCAGGGCCGCTCACCGCGCGGATGTTCGAGGGCGGCCGCTCCAACCTGACCTATCTGGTCGAGGACGGCGCCTCCCGGTGGGTGCTGCGCCGCCCGCCGCTCGGGCACGTGCTGGCCACCGCGCACGACATGGGCCGCGAGTACCGGGTGCTGGGCGCGCTGGCCGGGACGGCCGTGCCGGTGCCCCGGCCGGTGCTGCTGGTCGAGGACACCGCGGTGATCGGCGCGCCGTTCTACCTGATGGAGTACGTGCCGGGCACCGCGCACCGGGACGCCGAGGTGCTGGCCGCGCTCGGCGAGGACCGGGTGCACGCGCTGGGGGTGCGCCTGGTGGAGACCCTGGTCGCCCTGCACGCACTGGACCCGGACGCGGTGGGCCTGGCCGGCTTCGGCCGCCCCGAGGGCTTCCTGGAGCGCCAACTGCGGCGCTGGGGAAAGCAGTTGGACGCCTCCCGGAGCCGCGAGGTACCGGGCGTGGACGAGCTCCACCGCCGCCTCGCCGACACCCTGCCCGCCTCGCCCGCCGCCACCCTGGTGCACGGCGACTACCGGCTCGACAACGTCCTGGTGGACGACCGGGACCGGATCACCGCCGTCCTGGACTGGGAGATGTCCACCGTCGGCGACCCGCTCACCGACCTGGGCCTGCTGGTGATGTACACCGAACTGGCCCGCCGCTTCGACGGGTTGCTGCCCGGTGCGGCCCTCGCCCCCGGCTTCCCCGGCACCGCCGAGCTGGTCCGCCGCTACGCGGACGCCTCCGGCCGGGACGTCTCCGGGCTCGGCTGGTACGTCGCCTTCGCCTCCTTCAAGCTGGCGGTCGTCCTGGAGGGCATCCACTACCGCTACACCCGGGGCGGCACCGTCGGCGCGGGCTTCGACCGGGTCGGTGAACTGGTGCCGCTGTTCGTGGAGTTCGGACTCGAATCGCTGGAGGGCTGAGGAATGGACTTCGGGTACGACGCCAGGACGACCGAGCTGCTCGGCGAACTCGGCGCCTTCATGGACGAGTTCGTGTATCCGGCCGAACCGGTGCTGGCCGCCCAGCTCGCCGACCCGGCCCGCGCGCCGTGGTCGGTTCCGCCGGTGGTCGGCGAGTTGCGGGCCGCCGCGAAGGCCCGCGGCCTGTGGAACCTCTTCTTGCCGGGGGAGCTCGGGGCCGGGCTGACCAACCTGCAGTACGCGCCGCTGGCCGAACTCACCGGCCGTTCCGTCCTGTTGGCCCCGCCCGCGCTCAACTGCGCGGCCCCCGACACCGGCAACATGGAGCTGCTCGCCCAGTTCGGCTCCCCCGAGCAGCGCGAGCGCTGGCTGCGACCGCTGCTGGACGGCACGATCCGCTCCGCCTTCGCCATGACCGAGCCCGAGGTGGCCTCCTCCGACGCCACCAACATCACCACCCGGATCGAGCGCGACGGCGACGAGTACGTGGTCAACGGCCGCAAGTGGTACATCACCGGGGCGATGAACCCGGACTGCAAGGTCTTCATCGTGATGGGCAAGACCGACCCGGCCGCCGAGGCCCACCGCCAGCAGTCGATGGTCCTGGTCCCGCGCGACACCCCGGGTGTGCAGGTCCTGCGCGGCATGCGGGTGTTCGGCTACCCGGACGAGGACCACGGCGGCCACGCCGAGATCCTGTTCGAGGACGTCCGGGTCCCGGCCGCGAACCTGATCGGCGAGGAGGGCGGCGGCTTCGCCATCGCCCAGGCCCGGCTCGGGCCCGGCCGGATCCACCACTGCATGCGCGCCCTCGGCATCGCCGAACGCGCCCTGGAACTGACCTGCCGCCGGGTCAACTCCCGGGTGGCGTTCGGCCGTCCGCTCGCCGACCAGGGCGTCGTCCAGGACTGGATCGCCGAGGCGCGGGTCCGGATCGAGCAGGCCCGGCTGCTGGTGCTGAAGACCGCCTGGCTGATGGACACCGTCGGCAACCGGGGCGCCCACACCGAGATCCAGGCAATCAAGATCGTCGTGCCGTCCGCCGTCGAGTGGATCCTCGACAAGGCCGTCCAGGCCCACGGCGCGGCCGGCGTCAGCCAGGACACCCCGCTGGCCCAGCTCTGGGCCGGCAACCGCACCCTCCGCCTGGCCGACGGGCCCGACGAGGTCCACAAGCGCTCGCTGGCCCGGCGCGAACTGCGCAAGCACCGCTGAGCGGGCGGGCCCGTGGGGGCCCGGCGTCCGTGCGCCGGGCCCCCACGGGCGGCGGGCGGTCAGGGCAGCAGGGTGAGGCGGCCGGTGGTGGTGCCGGCGGCGAGGTCGTGGACGGCGGTGGCCGCGGACTCCAGCGGGAGGCGGGCGGAGACCAGCGGGCGGGGGGCGAGGGCGGTGAGCGCGGCGTGGCAGGCCCGGACGGCGGCCGGGTCGCGGGTGGTGTACAGGCCCCAGTGCAGGCCGAGCAGCGAGTAGTTCTTGACCAGGGCGTGGCCGAGCGGCGGGGCCGGGATCTGCCCGGAGGCGAAGCCGACCAACACGATCCGGCCCTCGAAGGCCACGCACTTGGTGGAGCCGGTGAAGGCGGGGCCGCCGACCGGGTCGAAGACCACGTCGGCGCCGCGGCCGCCGGTGGCGGCCCGGACGGCGGCGGCGAAGTCCTCGGCGTGCCGGTCGACGACCAGGTCGGCACCCAGGTCGGCCGCGACCCGGGCCTTCTCCGGGCCGCCGACCACGGCGATGACGAACGCCCCGGCGGCCTTGCCGAGTTGGACGGCGGCGCTGCCGACGCCGCCGGCCCCGGCGTGCACCAGCAGGGTCTCGCCGGGGGCCAGCCGGGCCCGGCGGTGCAGCGCGAACCAGGCGGTCTGGTAGGCGAGGTGGAACGCGGCGGCCTCGGCGTCGTCCAGGTGGCCGGGGGCGGGCAGCGCGCCGGCCGCGTCCATCAGGGCGTACTCGGCGAACGCCCCGGCGGGCAGTTCGGCGGTGCCGATCAGGCGTTCGCCGGTGCGCGGGCCCTCGGCGACCTCGCCGCAGAGTTCCACGCCGGGGGTGAACGGCAGCGGCGGGCGGACCTGGTACTGCCCGGCGGCCATCAGCGCGTCGGGGAAGTTGACGGCCGCGGCCCGGACCCTGACCAGGAGCTGTCCCGGTCCGGGGACCGGGCGGTCGGCGTCCTCGACCAGCTTCATCACGTCCAGCGGCGCGCCGAGTTCGGTGATCTGCCAGGCTCTCATCGGGCCTCCGGGGCGGTGGGGAGGGTCTCGATCCGCTGCTGCAGCCGGTTCATGCCGTGCAGCCAGCGGTCGGGGGTGGTGGCGCGGGCCGCGTACTGCCCGGCGGTCTCGGGGTGCGGGAGGATCAGGAACTCGTCCGCGGCCATGCCGCGCAGGGCCGCGGCGGCGGCGTCGGCGGGGTCGATCGCGGTGGGCGCGAGCAGCACCCGCCCGTGCGGGCCGGTGCCGTCCAGCATCCGGGTGCGCACGCCCTGCGGGCACAGCGCGTGCACCCGCAGGCCGCGGTGCCGGTACGTCGCGGCGAGCCACTCGGCGTAGGCCAGCGCGCCGTGCTTGGTGACGCTGTACGGGGCGGAGCCGAGCATGGTGAGCAGTCCGGCGGCGGAGACGGTGGCCAGGAAGCGGCCGGTGCCGCGCTCCAGCCAGTCGGGCAGCAGCAGGCGGGTGGCCCGGACGTGGCCGAGCACGTTGACCTGCCAGGCCAGTTCCCACGCCTCGGGGGTGGCGTCGGGGCCGCCGGTGGTGGCGACGCCCGCGTTGGCGCAGTACAGGTCGATCGCGCCGAGCCGGGCCCGGGCGGCGTCGACCAGGGCGGCGACGCCCTCCTCGCTCGCGGCGTCGCCGGCGGCGGCGTGCCCGCCGATCTCGGCGGCCACCGCGCGGGCCGCACCGGCGTCGAGGTCGTTGACCACCACCCGGGCGCCGGCCGCGGCCAGGGCCCGGGCGAGGGCGGCGCCGATGCCGTGCCCGGCGCCGGTGACGACGGCCCCGATCCCGGCGAACTGCCGCTCGGTGTCGGGGAGTTCGGGCCGCCCCTGGTCGGCCCGGCCGGCGGGCCCGGTCACAGGCCGGCGCCGAGGGTGACGCCGCCGTCGATGACCAGGGTCTGGCCGGTGATCCAGCCGGCGTCCGCGGAGAGCAGGAAGCAGACCGCGCCGGCCACGTCCTCGGGCAGGCCGAGCCGGCCGAGCGGGTAGGCGCGGGCGACCTTCTCCTCGCGGCCCGCGTAGAGCGCCTCGGCGAACTTGGTCTTGACCACGGCGGGGGCGACCGCGTTGACCCGGACGTCCGGGCCGAGTTCGGCGGCGAGCTCGGTGGTGAGGCGGATCAGCGCGGCCTTGGAGACGCCGTACATGCCGATGCCGGTGGAGGCGCGCAGGCCCGCGATGGAGGCGACGTTGACGACGGCGCCGCCGTGCTCGCCCATCCAGGCGGCGTGGGCGCGGCGGGTCCAGGCCAGCGGGGCGAGCACGTTGACGGCGAGGATCTTGGCCGCGACGCCCGGGTCGGTGTCCAGGACGGGGCCGTGGACGGGGTTGATGCCGGTGTTGTTGACCAGCAGGTCGAGGCGGCCGTAGGTCTCCAGGACGGTGGCGACGGCCTCCTCCTGGTGCGCGGCGTCGTCGGACTTCCCGGCGACGGCGATCGCGTGGCCGGGCCCGCCGAGCGCCTGGACGGCCTCGTCCAGGGTCTCCTTGGTGCGGGCGGTGAGGCAGACCTTCGCCCCGCGCCGGACCAGTTCCTCGGCGATGCCGAACCCGATGCCCCGGCTCGCGCCGGTGACCACGGCCACCTTGCCCTCGAACGACACTGCCATCGTCGTACCTCGTACCTCTCGGATCGGATGTGACTAAGCGCTTGCTTAGCATCTTTGCGGCGGGCGACACTGTCAACAGCCCGGCCCGCCGGGCCGCGCCGAACCGTCTGGGAGGATTGACCCCATGACCGACCCAGCGACCGCCGCGCTCTGGCCCGGGGAGCGCACCGAGGCCGCCCGGCGGCTGCTGCTGGCCGCCGTGGACTCCTTCGCCCGCCGCGGCTACCACGCCACCACCACCCGGGACATCGCCACCGCCGCCGGGATGAGCCCGGCCGCGCTGTACATCCACTACCCGTCCAAGGCCGCGCTGCTCGCCGAGATCTCCCGCACCGGCCACCGGGCCACCCTGGAGCTGGTGGAGCGGGCCGAGGCCGCCGGGTCCGACCCGGTGGAGCGGATGCGGGCGCTGGCCGAGTCCTTCACCGTCTGGCACGCCCGCGGCCACACCGTCGGCCGGATCGTCAACCACGAGCTGCACGCGCTGCCCGAGGAGGACTTCGCGGCCGTCGCCGAGCTGCGGATCCGGATCGAGGAGACGGTGCTGCGGATCATCGCGGACGGGGTGGCGCAGGGCCTGTTCCACGTCCCGGACCAGCGCACCGCGGCCCGCGCGGTCACCTCGCTCGGCATCGACGTCTCGCGCTGGTACACCGAGCGCAGCAGCGAGTCCCCGGAGGAACTGGGGCGCCGGTACGGGCAGCTGGTGCTGCGGATGCTGGGCGCGCCGGCCGGGCGGACCGGGGACTGACGGCACCCCGGCGCTGGACTGCCGACCCCCTTGTTGATTAGGTTAGCCTTACCTAAATCACAAGGAGGCTTCCTCGTGCTGCCCCAGCCCGCCCGCCGCCCCTCCCCCGCCGAACGCGCCCGCACCCTGCTGGAGTTCGCCTCCTCGGCGGTGCTGGACGTCCGCGGCGCCGACCTCACCGCCCGCCCCGGCCTGCCCCCGCAGGTCGCCTGCGCGCTGCGGCCGGACGGCTCGGTGGCGGTCCTGGTCGGCCGCGAGTCCGCCCTGCACCGGATCACCGCGCCGGCCCGCGGCCCGCTCACCGCCGAACTCGACTGCGTGGACGTCGCCCCCGTCGCCGTCCCGCACCGGATCCGCGGCCGCCTCGGGGTCCAGGGCCTGCTCACCCGCTCCCCCGGCGAGAGCGCCACCGCGCTGTTCCCGCACCGCGACGGCGTGCTGCTCCGGCTGACCCCCGACCACCTGGCCCTGGACGACCTCTGGGGCTCCGAGTGCTGCCTCGACCCGGACGCGCTCACCACCGCGGCCCCCGACCCGGTGGCCGCCGAGGAGGCCGGACTCCTCCAGCACCTGGCCGCCGCCCACGCCGACCAGCTCCTGCTGCTCGGCGCCGGCGCCCTGGCCGGACGCCCCGACGGCCCGCCGGGCCGCCTGCGCGAAGTGCGCCCCGTCGCCCTGGACCGCCACGGCCTGCGGATCCGCCTGCTCGGCGACGCCGGCACCCTGGACGCCCGCTTCGACTTCCACCGCCCGGTCACCCGCCCCGACGACCTGCCGGAGGCCATGCACCGGCTCTTCCTGCCCGCCCGGACCGGCTTCTAGCCGCGGATCACGGCCCGAGCACCGAGAAGTGGCCGCCCTCCGCGTCCGCCAGCCGGGCCACCCGGCCGTACGGGGAGTCGGCCGGGCCGTCCAGGACGCGGCCGCCGAGGGCGGTGGCGCGGCGGGCGGCGGCGTCGGTGTCGGGGACGGAGAAGAAGACCTCCCAGTGCGGGGCGAGGTCCTTGGCGGCGCGCAGCGCGGCGACGCTGCGGTCCTCGGAGCGCAGCACCACCCGTTCGTGCTCGTAGCGGACCTCGAACCGCGCCGGGTCGCGGTCGTCCCAGCGGAACACCTCGCCGTAGAAGAGCGCGGCGGCGAACGGGTCGGCGGTGCGCAGTTCGATCCAGGCGGGGGCGCCGGGCTCGGCGGTCCAGGGGGCGTCGCCGGGGCGGGCGTCGGCGGGTTCGCCCTCCCAGATGCCGAAGGTCGCGCCGAACGGGTCGGCGGCCAGCGCGACCCGGCCGGCGTCGAAGGCGAGCGGGCCGACGGCGAGGGTGCCGCCGCGCTCGCGGACGCCGTCGGCGGCCCGGTCGGCGCTCTCGATGCCGAAGTAGGTGGTCCAGGCGACCGGGCGCTCCCAGTCGGTGCCGAGCTCGCTCAGCCCGGCCACCTCGACGCCGTCGACCACCGCGCGCAGGTACGGGCCCCAGCGGTCCGGTCCGGGGACGAACTCCCAGCCCAGCAGCGGCCCGTAGAAACCCTGGGCGGTCGGCAGGTCACGTGCTGTCAGGCCGACCCAGCACGGCACCGCGGGCACGCAGCGCACCGTGGCCGTTCGCTCCACCATCCCGCGGGCTCCCTTCGCCGCTCCGCCGGCCGGTCGGCCGGACCCGCCCCAGCCTAGGTCCGTGCCCCCGCCGGAACGTGGTCCGCCTCGCGGGCGAATCCCGGTGGCGACGGGGCGACGACCGGCGCGGGTCCCCCGGTCGGGCGTGTGGCGGTGCCAAGGTCGGGCAGGACGGCTACGAGGGAACGCCGCTGTGGGAAGGACGTGGGACATGGACACCGGGATCGTGATCGTCGGGGCGAGCCTGGCCGGGGCGAAGGCCGCCGAGGCGCTGCGCGCGGAGGGCTACCGGGGGCCGGTCACCCTGGTCGGCGACGAGGCGGAGCGCCCGTACGAGCGGCCGCCGCTGTCCAAGGGGTACCTGCTCGGCAAGGACGAGAAGGAGAAGATCTACGTCCACCCCGCCGACTGGTACGAGCAGCACGAGGTGGTGCTGCGGCTGGGCACCGCGGCCACCGCGATCGACCCGGCCGGGCACACCGTGACGCTGGAGGGCGGGGAGCGGCTGCCGTTCTCGAAGCTGCTGCTGGCCACCGGTTCGGCGCCGCGCCGGCTGCCGGTGCCGGGCGGGGACGGGGACTTCGTGCGGACGCTGCGCCGGGTCGGCGACAGCGAGCAGTTGCGGGCCGCGTTCCGGCCCGGCGCCCGGGTGGTGGTGGTCGGCGCGGGCTGGATCGGGCTGGAGGCGGCCGCGGCGGCCCGCACCGCCGGGGCGGAGGTGACGGTGCTGGAGGCGGCCGAGCTGCCGCTGCTGCGGGTGCTGGGCCGGGAGGCCGCGCAGGTCTTCGCCGACCTGCACCGGGCGCACGGCGTCGACCTGCGGTTCGGCGTGAAGGTCGAGGAGTTGCGGGCGGACGGGGTGCGGCTGGGCGACGGCAGCACCGTCCCGGCGGACGTGCTGCTGGTCGGCGTCGGCATCTCCCCGAACACGGCGCTGGCCGAGAACGCGGGCCTGACCGTCGACAACGGGGTGCGCACCGACCAGCACCTGGCCACCTCGCACCCCGACGTGTTCGCGGCGGGCGACGTGGCGAACGCCTTCCACCCGCTGTTCGGCAGGCCGATCCGGGTCGAGCACTGGGCGAACGCGCTCAACCAGCCCGCGGTGGCGGCCGCTTCGATGCTCGGCAAGGCGGCCGTGTACGACCGCGTCCCGTACTTCTTCACCGACCAGTACGACCTGGGCATGGAGTACACCGGCTACGCGGAGCCGGGCGGCTACGACCGGGTGGTGTTCCGGGGCGACGTCGCCGGGCGGGAGTTCATCGCGTTCTGGCTGTCCGGCGGGAAGGTGCTGGCCGGGATGAACGTCAACGTCTGGGACGTCACCGACCCGATCCGCGAACTGGTGCGCTCCGGGCGGGCCGTGGACCCGGAGCGGCTGGCCGACCCGGCGGTGCCGCTCGACGAGCTCTGACCGGGGGCGCGGTCCGGCCGGGCCGGGTCGGGTCGGGCCGGGTCAGGTCACGTCGCGCCACATCAGCGGGGCGGTCGGGTCGGCGGTGGGCTGCGCGACCTCCTCGTGGGCCTTGGTGAGCAGTTGCATGGCGAGGTCGTTGAGCGCGCGGGCCCCGGCGACCTCCTCGCCGACCCGCAGCTGCGGGCTGTCGTCGTGGTGCCGGGTGGAGTAGCCGTGGCCGCGCAGTTCGCTGCCGTCGGCGAGGCGGACCAGCGCGGCCGCCTTGGTGCGGTCGCCGTCCTCCTCGAACTCCATCTCGATGTGCCATCCGACCAGGGTCCTCATCATGGCCGCCACCTCCCGGGTGGGTACGGGGTGTTCGGGTCGTCGGGGCCGGTCCGGCCCCTTCCAGGGTGCGACGGGCGGGCCGGGGCGGCCAGGCGGGGGCGGGGTCAGCAGCGGCTGAGGCCGGTCCGCTCGGGGTCGGTCGGCGGTTCGCCGACCACCTCGCCGTCGTCCTCGTCGACGAGTCCGTCGGCAGGTCCGTCGGCGGGCCCGTCGCAGGGTTCGCGGCCGGTCTCGGTGTGCACCACCCGCACCGGGTGGTGCGGGTCTTCCTGGTGGACGATCCGCTGCGGTCGGCCGCAGCGCGGGCAGAGCAGGGGGATCTGGTTCATGGCCGCTGTCCACGCGCCCCGCGGCGGGCAGTTCCCGGGCCCGCGTGGCCTCCTCACTCCCAGTGTGCCGCGAAGTGCGCCGCACCGGCCCGGTCGGCGGGCTGGACCGGGACGGTGACCAGCACCGACGTCCCGGCGCGGACCTCGAAGCGGGCGATCGCGGCCGGGGCCAGCCCGCTGCCGCCCGCGGTGCGCAGCCCGGTGGTGGCGCCGTAGCCGGTCGGCGGGACGGTCCAGGTGGTGACGGTCTGCCGGGTGCCGTCGGCGCCCACGGCCACCAGCTCGCAGGTCTGCGGGCCGGGGACGTGCCCCAGGTCGAGGGTGATCCGGCTGCCCCAGGGCGCGGGGTCGACGCCGACCGTGGCGGACACCCCGGTGGCCGGGTCGGTGGCGCTGAACTGCTGTGCGGCGGAGGCCACTTGGCCGGCATCGACGACCGCCCAGGTGATCGCGGGCCCGCCCAGCGCGAGGACCGCCGCGACGGCCGCCAGCACCAGCCGCCGCACCCGGGCCCGCCGCCGCTCGCCGGCCACCCGGCCGAGCAGCCGCTCGACCGGCTCCGGCCCGTCCTCCTGCGGGGTGCGCACGTCGGCGGCGAGTTCGGCGAGCAGCGCGGTGGTGGGGGCGAGTTCGGCGGCCTCGGCGGTGCAGCGCGGGCAGTGCGCGAGGTGCTCGGCGAACCGGGCCGCGCGGTCGGGTTCGAGCACGCCGAGCAGGTGCGCGCCGAGGTCGGCGTGCGGGTCCTCCGGACGGTCCGGGACGACGGTCATCGGGTCTCACCCCGTTCCTCCAGCGCGAGCCGCAGGGCCCGCAGGGCGTAGTGCAGCCGGGACCGGACGGTGCCGGGCGGCACGCCGAGGACGGCGGCGGCCTCGGTGGCGGTGCGGCCGCGCAGGTAGGTCTCGGTGATCGCGGCGCGGTGCGCGGCGGACAGCGAGTCGAGCGCGTCGGTGAGCGTCATCAGCCGCAGCGCGCGGTCGAGTTCGTCCTCGGCGACGGGGGCCTCGGCGTCCGGGAGCCGGTCGAGCGCGCTCTCCGGGACCTCCCGGGGGCGGGCCCGGGCGCTGCGGTGGCCGTCGATGACGATCCGGCGGGCGACGGTGGCCAGCCAGGGCCGCAGGCTGCCGCGGGCCGGGTCGAGCCGGTCGAGGTGGCGCCAGGCGCGCACCAGGGTCTCCTGCACGACGTCCTCGGCGCGCTGCCGGTCGCCGCCGACCAGGTGCAGCACCAGCCCGTACAGCGGCCCGGCGTGCTCCCGGTACAGGGCGCGCATCAGCCGGTCCTCGGCGGCGGGGTGTCCGGTGCTTCGGGGGCCGGTGCTGCGGGGGCCGGTGCTGCGCGGGGGGTCGGCCACGGCGCCATCCTCGCGCGCGGGCTCTCAAGTCCGGGGCGGCTCGTGTCGATAACCGTTGCGGGGGTGCGGCTCGGGCGCCAGCGCCGCACCCCCTCTGCCTCTGCCGGCAGTTCTCCCCGGTGCGGCCCGGTCCCGCGCTCCACGGCCCGTTCCCTCCCCTCCCGTCTCGTCCCGTCCTGGTGTCGTCCCGTCCTGCGCCGTTCCGTCCTGCACCGTTCCGTCCCGGCGCCGGGCGCTCAGTAGCCGCCGCCGGACGGCGTGCTGGGCATGCCGCCGCCGGCGGGCATCGCCTTGTCGCCGGTCGGGGTGGCCGCGAACCAGGTGCCGTCGACGCCCTGGCCCTTGGTCTCGCCGGGCTTGGTGTCGGGGGCGTAGCGGTACAGCGGCCAGCCGTTGAGGGTGAGTTGGTGGCTGCCGTCGGGGCGGGTGACGGTGGAGACCAGCTTGGCGTCGATGCCCTTGAGGTCGGCGCTGCCGCTGCCGTTCGCCAGTTCGGGCGGCCACAGACTGGCGCAGGCGTCGGTGCAGTGGGTGGCCGGGGGGTTGCTGGTGTCCTGGTCGAAGCGGTACAGGGTGAAGCCCTGGCCGTCGGTGACCAGGGTGCCGAGGGTGGCGTCGTGCCCGGTCATCAGGGTGCCCTGGCTCTGTCCGGGGTTGCCGGTGTGGCCCGCGGAACTGCTGCTGCTTCCGCCGCCGCTGCTGCCGCAGCCGGCGACCAGGGCCGCGGCGGCCAGGGCGCCGGCGGCGAGCAGGGTGAGGCGGCGGCCGCTGGGGGCCGTCCGGCCGGTGGTGGTCATCGGGGTGCTCCCGTCCGGGAGGGTGCGGTCCGGTCGTCCCGCCCGGCCCGCGGCCCGCGGGCCGGGGTTCGACCGGTTCGCCCGGGGGTACGTACGGCGGGTCCCGGGCGTTCACGTGCCCGTGGCCCCCGGAATAGTTCCGCAGGTGGCGGGGTTGTGCGGGGCGAAGGGCCCGATCGGCGGGGCCAGGTCTGCGAGAGGCAGGTGGCGATGATGAGCACGGTGGAATTGACCAAGGACAACTTCGACGAGGTGGTCCAGGGCGAGGACGGCAAGGGCTTCGTCCTGATCGACTTCTGGGCGGCCTGGTGCGGCCCCTGCCGCCAGTTCGCGCCGGTCTTCGAGCGTGCGTCCGAGAAGCACGGGGACATCACCTTCGCGAAGGTCGACACCGAGGCCCAGCAGGAGCTGGCCGCGGCGTTCGACATCCGGTCGATTCCGACCCTGGCGATCATCCGCGAGGGCGTCCTGGTCTTCGCCCAGCCCGGAGCGCTCCCCGAAGCCGCCCTGGAGAACCTGATCGACCAGGCCCGGAAGCTCGACATGGCCGAGGTCCACGCCGGCGTCGAGGCCAAGAAGGCCGCCCAGAACTGACCGCCCCCGCAGGGCAGTTGCCCTGACGGCCACGCGGCACCCGCAGTACCCACGACACCTGGGGCACCTGCGGCACCCGAAAAGGGGCGCCCGGAGATCCACTTCTCCGAGCGCCCCTTTCGGCTGCCCGTCCGGTGCGGACACGGCGGAGGCCCGCCGGGTGGGCGGGCCTCCGAGGGGTGGGGGGTCAGTTGAGGGCGGCGGTCATTTCCCACTGGAGGAGTTCGGCGCCCTCGGGGCCGGCGGTGACGCGCTGGCCTTCGGCGGCGGTGATGCGCAGGGCGTCGCCCTGGTGGAGGAGGCCGGCGCCTTCGACGGCGGCTTCGCCGCGGGCGACGTAGAGGTGGACGAAGGGGGCGGTGGCGAGTTCGAGGGTCTCGTCGGGGCGCAGGCGGGCGACGTGCAGGGCGGCGTGCTTCTGCCGGATGCCGATGGCTCGCTGGTCGGCGTGCTTGGCCATGCCGGAGGCGAGGGTGGTCCAACCGCCCCGGGTGAGCTGGTCGTTGATGTCGAGCTGCTCGTAGCCGGGGGCGATGCCGGCGGTGTCGGGGATGGTCCACATCTGGATGAAGTGGACCGGATCCCGGTGGGCGGGCTCGCCGGTGAGCGTCCAGGAGTCGTTCTTCTCGCTGTGCAGGATGCCGCTGCCGGCACTCATCCGCTGGGCCAGGCCCGGGTAGATGACGCCGTTGTGGCCTTCGGAGTCCTGGTGGACCAGGCCGCCGTCGAGCACCCAGGTGATGATCTCCATGTCCCGGTGCGGGTGGGTGTCGAAGCCGGTGCCGGGGGCGACGGTGTCGTCGTTGGAGACCAGCAGCAGGCCGAAGTGGGTGTTGGCCGGGTCCCAGTGGTGCGAGAACGAGAAGGAGTGCTTGGAGTCCAGCCAGCCGGCGCGGGTGTGGTAGCGCTCGTCGGCGCGGCGCAGGTCGATCGTGGATGCCATCGGGGGCCCTCCTCCGTCGGGGACGTGCACGGTGTCGTCCACCATGTTGTTGAATCGTAAACCATTCGGAGGGCGGCAGGCATTCCCCGGCCGCTCGGCGCGGTGGCGTGCGGGTGTCAGTGGCCGGGAGCACACTGCTTCGGGACCGCGTACGACCGAGTCTCCGGGTGGGTTCGACGATGAACGATGTACGGGATGCACGGGATGTCCTGCTGGCCGTCGGCACGCAGAAGGGCCTGTTCCTGGGCCGCAGTTCGGACCGCGGGAGGTGGGAGTTCAGCGGGCCGCACTTCCAGATGAACGCGGTCTACGCGGTGGGCATCGACCGCCGCGGCGGCCGCACCCGGCTGCTGGTCGGGGCGGACAGCAGCCACTGGGGCCCGTCGGTGTGGTGGTCGGACGACCTGGGCGCCAGCTGGCAGGAGCCCGCGCGGCCCGCGGTGAGGTTCCCCGAGCGGACGGGCGCCTCGCTGGAGCGGGTGTGGCAGCTGCAGCCGGCCGGCGAGGAGGCCCCGGGCGTGGTGTACGCGGGCACCGAGCCCGCCGCGCTGTTCCGCTCCGCCGACGGCGGCGAGAGCTTCGAACTGGTCGACGCACTGTGGGACCACCCGCAGCGCGAGCACTGGGGCGCGGGCTTCGGCGGCCAGGGCATGCACACGATCCTCACCGACCCGCGCGACCCGGACGCGCTGCTGGTCGCGGTCTCCTCCGGCGGCGCGTACCGCAGCGCGGACGGCGGGGCCAGCTGGGAGCCGTCCAACACCGGCATCCGCACCGACTTCCTGCCCGAGCGGTTCCCCGAGTTCGGCCAGTGCGTGCACAAGATCGCCCGGGACGCGGTCGACCCCGACCGGCTGTACCTGCAGAACCACGGCGGGGTCTACCGCAGCGACGACGCCGGGCGGACGTGGAAGTCGGTCGCCGACGGCCTGCCCGCCGACTTCGGCTTCGGCGTCGCCGCGCACCCGCACGACCCGGACACCGCCTACCTGTTCCCGCTGGACGCCGACTACGCCCGGCTGCCCGTCGACCGCCGCTGCCGGGTCTTCCGGACCACCGACGCGGGCGACACCTGGCAGCCGCTGGACGCCGGGCTGCCCACCGAGCAGCACTACGGCGTGGTGCTGCGCGACGCCCTGTGCACCGACGACGCCGACCCGGCGGGCGTCTACTTCGGCAACCGCAACGGCGAGGTGTACGGCTCCCCCGACGGCGGCGAGCACTGGTCGCTGCTCGTCTCGCACCTGCCGGACGTGCTGTGCGTGCGGGCCGCGGCGCTCTGATCCGCGGGCCCCGCGGCGCCCGCGGGCCGGGCCGGCTCAGGAGTCGGCGGCCCGCAGGCGGTCGCTGACGGTGCCCAGGACGTCGGCCAGGGCGGCGAGCTGCTGCGGGGTGAGCACGTCGATCAGCGCCTCGCGGACGGCGGCGACGTGCCCCGGGGCGGCGGCCCGCAGCGCCGCCCAGCCCTGGTCGGTGAGCTCGGCGAAGACGCCGCGCACGTCGCTCGGGCAGGAGCGGCGGCCGACCAGGCCGGCCTTCTCCAGCTGGGTGACCTGGTAGGTGAGGCCGCTCTTGGAGGTGACCAGGCGGTCGGCCAGGTCGGTCATCCGCAGCGAGCCGCCGGGGGCGGCGGACAGCTGCACCAGGATCTCGTACTGGGTGTGGGAGAGCCCCGCGTCCTCCTTGAGCTGGCGCTCCAGCCGGCGGGCGACCAGGTTGGTGGCCGCGACGAACCCGCGCCAGGCGGCCATCTCGGTTTCGTTGAGCCAGCGGGGTTCGTCCATGCCCGCAGTCTACTCCGGTTGTTCAAATTCGAACTCGGGTGTACCTTCGGAGCCACAAGGTTCAAATTTGAACTACAGGTCGGCAGCCGCCGGCGGCCCCGGCACCAGGAGGACGGACCCATGAGCACCCCCACCACCGAGCGCATGCCCGCCCTCTACCTCTCGCACGGCGCGCCCCCGCTCGCCGACGACCCGGTCTGGCCCGGCGAACTCGCCGCCTGGTCCGCCGACCTGCCCCGCCCCAAGGCGATCCTGATGGTCTCCGCGCACTGGGAGGAGGCCCCGCTGGCGATCGGCGCGGTGCGCACCCTCCCGCTGGTCTACGACTTCTGGGGCTTCCCCGAGCACTACTACCAGGTGCGGTACGCCGCCCCCGGCGCGCCCGAGCTCGCCGAATCCGTCCGCAAGCTGCTGCGCGCCCCCGGCACCCCCGTGCAGGACGTGCCGGACCGCGGACTCGACCACGGCGCGTACGTCCCGCTGGTCGAGATGTACCCGGACGCGGACATCCCCGTCCTGCAGGTCTCCCTCCCCACCCTCGACCCGCAGCAGCTCCTGGAGATCGGCCGCAAGCTCGCCCCGCTGCGCGACGAGGGCGTGCTGATCGTCGGCTCCGGCTTCTTCACCCACAACCTGCGCGCCCTCTCCCCCGACGGCCGGATCACCTCCGTGATGGCCGAGTTCGACGACTGGGGCCGCCGCGCCCTGGACGCCCGCGACCTCGACGCCCTGCTCGACTTCGAGCACAAGGCCCCCGCCGGACGCCTCGCCCACCCCCGCACCGAGCACTTCGCCCCGCTCTTCGTCACCCTCGGCGCCGGCGAGTCCGACCTCGGCGCGCAGCGCAGCGTCATCGACGGCTTCTGGATGGGCCTGGCCAAGCGCTCGATCCAGCTGGGCTGACGGCGGGGGCCCCTCCTGCCCGGGCTCGTCCTTACGCGTCCTTTCCGTGCCGTCCGACAGAATGCGGACGGTGGACCGGCGGACCGGCGGTCGGTGAACCGGCGGACCGGTGGTCGGTGGGCCGGTGGACCGGTGGACCGGTGGGCCGGTGGTCGAGCGGAAGGCGGGAGGTGGGAGCGATGGCCAGGGCGCGGTACTGCCTGGCCCTGATGGTCGTCGGCTGGGCGGGCAGCTGGGTGGCGCTGCGGTCCGAGGAGAACGTGCAGGGGGTGCTGAAGCACTGCCTGGACAGCCCCGGCCTCCCCTGGTACGCGCTGCTGCTGGCCTGGGCCGGGCCGGTGCTGAGCCTGGCCGCCTCCGGCTGGGCGGTCCGGCTGGCGCTGCGGACGCTGCGGGAGACCAGCCGGCCGATCAGCGCCGGGCGCGGGCTGCTGTTCGTGGCGCTGCCCGCGGCCCTGCTGATCGGGGTCTTCCAGGGCGTCGTCCTCGAGGACGGGCAGACGTACCGCGGGGCGCAGCGGAGTCCCTGTGTGGGGGCCGCGGCGGTCCTCCGGTAGCGCCCGCGGCGGCGTCAGTAGGCGCAGGTGAAGCGTTCGCCGTGGTGGGCGGGGTGCTCGAGTTCGTCGACCAGGGCGACGGCGAGGTCCGGGAGGGAGAGGGTGGACAGGCCGTCCGGGGTCTCCACCAGGGCGTCGGTGTCGGAGCGGTAGGCGCCGGTGCGCTCGCCCGGCAGCAGGCTCTGCGGCGGGCTGAGCACCGTCCAGTCGAGGTCGCGGACGGTGCGCAGGTAGTCCAGGGCCCGGCCGTGGGCCCGCATCAGCTCGAACTGACGCGGCGTCACCGCCGGGTCGTCCCACAGCGGCGTGCCCGCCGCGGTGGTGAGACTGCCCGCGCTGCCGACCACCAGCAGGCGCGGGGCCGCGTCCGCGAGCTGCCGCAGCCCCGCGACCAGCGCGTGCGCGGCGGGCTCCACCAGCCGCCCCCGGCCGGGGCCGTCCCCACCGCCGACCGCGCTCACCAGCGCCTGCTGCCCCTCCGCGACCCGGGCCACGTCCGCCGGATCCAGCACGTCCCCGCGCTCCACCCTGATCGCCAGCCCCTGGTACTCCTCCGGCCGCCGCACCACCGCCGTCACCAGGTGCCCCCGCGCCAGCGCCTCGGTCACCACGCACCGGCCGATGCCGCCGTTCGCTCCGATGACCGCGATCCGCATGCTCGACCAGCCTCGCTCTCCGCGTCCGGGAATCCGACGTTTCATCAGAACACGCGGACGCCGGGTGGGGTGGGAGGCCGCCGGGCGGGGTGCGGGGGCGCCGGGCGGGGCGTGGGGCGGGAGCCGCTGCGC
>NZ_JOGH01000033.1:0-74223 GCF_000721345.1 Kitasatospora sp. NRRL B-11411
GGGTGGAGCGGACGGCGAGGGCGAAGCGGGCGGTGGGGGTGCGGTCGAGGACGGGGACGGCGAGGGTGCGGATGCCGGGGGCGGATTCGCCGTCGTTGAGGGCGTAGCCGCGGTCGCGGGTGCGGGCGAGTTCGGCGTCGAGGGCGGCGGGGTCGGTGAGGGTGTGCGGGGTGTAGGCGGGGAGCGGGCCGCGCAGCGGGGTCTCGGTGGGGGAGGGCCAGGCGAGCAGCACCTTGCCGAGGGCGGTGGAGTGCAGCGGGCGGCGCAGGCCGAGGCCGGTGGAGGGCAGGACGGAGCCGCCGACCAGGATGACGGCGTGCGGGCCGGAGCGGATGGCGAGGTCGGCGGTGGCGCCGGTGCGCCGGGCGAGCAGGTCGAGTTCGGGGCCGGCCAGGTGCAGTCCGCGCTGGTGGAAGGTGAGTTGGCCGAGTTCGGCGACGGCCGGGCCGAGCCGGTAGCGGGCGGTGTGCTCGTCCTGGTCGAGGAAGCCGGTGGCGACCAGGGTGCGGGCCAGGCGGTGCGCGGTGGAGACGGACAGGCCGGTGCGGCGGGCGAGTTCGGAGGCGCTGAGGTCGGGCCCGTTGTCGTGGAAGCAGTGCAGCAGGCCGAGGGCCCGGTGGACCGCCTGGGCACCGGCCGGCGGGGCGGAGAGGGTTCCGGAGCCGGGCATCGCACCTCTTCCGGGTCGGCTCGTGGACGGGCAACTCCCGTGCCGTTTCCAGGATATGGGAGTGATCACGACGGCAGTGTGTCGGCAGTGTTGCGGCTGTCCGGCCTGCCGTGAACAGCTGGTCCCATCATCTGGCAAGGCTTGATTCCGCCCCCGGACGGGTGGAACGCTCGGTCCGTCAGCCGGTTCGAGCAGGAGGGGGTCCACCGTGAAGCCGCACCGGTGCCACTCCTCCTGTTGTCGCTGACCGCTCCCCGAACCCCCTTTCCCCGCCCGGCCGTTCCCGCCATGTGGAACGACGCCCGCGCGCCTCCTGCCGATCTCCGGAGCCCCGCCATGAGCACGCCCCCCGCCGCGCCGCCGTACCCCGACACCCTGTGGTTCACCCGCTGCCCCGTGCCGACCGCCACCGGCATCGCCGCCGACCAGGGCTGGCTGGCCCGGGAGTTCGCGGCCGAGGGCATCGCGGTGCGCTCGCTGCAGGACGTCCCGCCGGAGGTCGCCGCCGACCACCACTACACCCACGCGCTGACCGGCCTGTTCCGGGAGGGCGGCAACGTCCCGGCGCTGTGGGCGCGTTCGCGCGGCGAGCGGACCAGGCTGATCGGCCTGACCTGGATCGAGGAGCGCCAGGCGGTGCTCGTCCGGGAGGGCAGCGGCATCGACTCCGCCGAAGGGCTGCGCGGCCGCCGGCTCGCGGTGCCCCGGCACCCGATCGCCATCGACTTCTGGCGGGCGATGGCGCTGGCCGGGCACCACGGCGCACTGGCCTCGGCCGGACTCGCCCCGGCGGACGCCGAGTGGGTGGACGTCGAGGCCGGGCGCAGCGGCGGCCAGTGGGAGGCCGAGCTGGCCGCGCTGGCCGACGGCCGGGTGGACGCCGTGTACGTGAAGGGCGCGCTCGCCGTGGAGGCCGCCCGCCGCCACGGGGCCGTCCCCGCCGTCGAGTTGGACGCGCTGCCGGACCGCCGCCACCGGGTCAACAACGGCACCCCGCGCCCGATCACCGTCCACCAGCACCTGCTCGACGAGCACCCCGAACTGGTGGCCCGGTTCCTCGCCGTGCTGCTGCGGGCCGCCGACTGGGCCGCCGAGCGGCCCGCGGAGGTGGCCCGGATCCTCGGCGCCGAGACCGGCGCCGGGCCGGAGGGCGTCGCCGGCGCCTACGCGGCGGGCAGCCACCGCACCCTGCACCCCGACCTGTCCGCCGAACGCCTCGAACTCCTCGCCCAGCAGCAGGAGTTCCTGCACGCCCAGGGCTTCCTCGCCGACCGGGTCGACGTCCACGCCTGGGCCGACCCCGCCCCGCTGGCCGCCGCCCGCGCCCTGCTCGCCGCCCGTTCCTGACCCGCCGCCCTTCCTGGAGAACCCCATGCGCACCCCCGCCCGCCGCCGCACCCTGCTCGCCGCCACCGCCCTGACCGCCGCCGCCGCGCTCGCCCTGACCGCCTGCGGCTCGTCCGCGAAGGACGCCTCGGCCTCCGCCGACGGAAAAGGCGGCGCCGAGGTGGTGCTGAGAGTGCCCGACCCCGGGAACTCCGGCTTCCTCGCCAAGGGCAAGAAGGACGGCACGCTGGACGCGGCGCTGGCCGCCGCGCACGCCAAGGTGGTGTGGACGGGCAGCGCCGGGCCGTTCGCCCCCGCCGCGCAGGCCCTCAACGCCGACCAGCTGGACGTCGCCCAGGGCTCGATCACCTCGGCCGTCGCCGCGCTCGCCCAGAAGCCCGGCTTCAAGCTGTTCGCGCAGACCGAACCGGACCAGGCGGGGGAGGGCATCCTGGTGAAGAACGGCTCCCCGATCAAGGAGATCAAGGACCTGGTCGGCAAGAAGGTCGCCGTCTCGCAGGGCGGCACCTCCGAGTACCTGCTGCTCAAGGCCCTGGAGAAGAACGGCATCCCGGCCGACCAGGTGCAGCGGGTCTACCTGCGGGCCGACCAGACCTCCGGGGTCTTCAACTCCGGCCAGGTCGACGCCTGGGCGACCTGGGGCACCTTCTCGATCCCCGCCATCGCCAACGCGAACGCCCACTTCCTGGCCGACGGCAAGGCCGTCGGCAGCGACAACTACGCGGTGTGGGCGGTGCGTTCGTCCTTCGCCGAGAAGCACCCCGAGGTGGTCAAGGCGTTCTACGGCTACCTGCACGAGAACGGCGCCAAGGAGAAGGCCGACCCGGCCGCCTACCTCAACGTGTTCACCGACGCCGGCCCGACCGCCGTCACCCCCGCCGAGAAGGACATCGCCGTCGACTTCGGCAAGCAGCGCGCCGTGGACTCGCCGATCACCGACGCCGACGCGGCCCGGTTCGCGGTGGTCGCCAAGTTCTACGCCGACCAGGGCGTCACCAAGACCCTGGTCGACGTCAAGCCCTACCTGCTCGACGTCAACTCCCTCGCCGGGAGCGGGAAATGACCGTCACCACCGAGCAGGCCCGGGCGGCCGGGCTGGTCGCCCCCCGGGCCCGCGCCACCGCCGCCCGGCCGCGCGGCGTCTCGCTCGCCCTGCGCACCCTGGGCCCGCTCGCGCTGATCGCCGCCTGGCAGATCTCCTCCGCGACCGGCGCGCTCACCCCCGACGTGCTCGCCTCGCCCGGCCAAGTCCTGCAAGCGGTGGGGGAGTTGTGGGGCAACGGGCAGCTCGGCGACGCGCTCTCCACCTCGCTCACCCGGGCCGCCCTCGGCCTGCTGTTCGGCGCCGGGGCCGGCCTGGTGCTCGGCGTGGTCACCGGCTTCTTCCGGCTCGGCGAGGAACTGCTCGACTCGGCGGTCCAAGTGCTGCGCACCGTCCCGTTCCTGGCGCTGGTGCCGCTGTTCATGGTCTGGTTCGGCATCACCGAGACCGCGAAGATCGCCCTGATCGGCGTGGCCACCTCCTTCCCGATGTACGTCTCCGCCTCCGGCGGCGTCCGCAACACCGACCGCAAACTCGTCGAGGCGATGCGCAGCTTCGGCCTCTCCCGCTGGGCGATCGTCCGCGAGGTGGTGCTGCCCGGCGCGCTGCCCGCCCTGCTGTCCGGGCTGCGGCTGTCGATGACGCTCAGCGTGATCGCGCTGATCGCCGCCGAGGAGATCAACTCCACCGAGGGGATCGGCTACCTGATGGCCCAGGCGCAGAACTTCTCCCGCACCGACGTGCTCGCCGTCTGCATCCTGATCTACGGCCTGCTCGGCCTGGCCGCCGACGGCGCGGTCCGCGTCCTGGAACGCGTCCTGATGCCCTGGCGGCCCACCGGTGGACGGCAGGGGGCCGGACGATGAGCACCCCCACCACCCCCGCCGTCCACCTGCGCGGCCTGCGCCGGGTGTTCGGCACCCGGGCCGTCCTGGACGGCGTCGACCTGGACATCGCCCGCGGCGAGTTCCTCGCCCTGCTCGGCGCCTCCGGCACCGGCAAGACCACCCTGCTGCGGATCCTCGGCGCCCTCGACCGCGCCGACGAGGGCACCGTGCTCGTCCCGCCCTCGCGCACCGTGGTCTTCCAGGAACCCCGGCTGATCCCGTCCAAGCGCGTCCTGGGCAACGTCACCGTCGGCCTGCCGCGCGGCGCCGCCACCAAGGAGACCGGCCGCCGGGCGCTGGCCGAGGTCGGCCTCGCCGACCACGCCGACGCCTGGCCCGGCACCCTCTCCGGCGGCGAGGCCCAGCGCGCCGCGCTGGCCCGCGCCCTCGTCCGGGAACCCGAACTCCTGCTGCTGGACGAGCCGTTCGCCGCCCTGGACGCGCTCACCCGGCTGCGCATGCAGGACCTGGTCGGCGAACTGTGCCGCAAGCACCGGCCCGCCGTCCTGCTGGTCACCCACGACGTGGACGAGGCGATCCGGCTCGCCGACCGGGTGGCCGTCCTGCGCGACGGCGCCCTCGTCCGGGACGAGACCGTCACCGTCGAACGCCCCCGGGACGCCGCCGACCCCGAATTCGCGGCACTGCGCCGCCGCCTGCTCGCCGACCTCGGCGTGCACCAGGACACCGCACCACAGCACGTCAACTGACCCCCCGCCCAAGGAAAGAGACCGCCATGACCGTCACCGTCGGTGTGCACCGCTCCAACCCCTCCCTCTACCACCTGGCCCGACTCGACTACCTCCAGCAGGAGTTGGCCCCGCTCGGCGAGAGCGCCGAGTTCCACCACTACACGGACGGCACCAGGACCGGCCGCTACCTGGCCGACGGCACCATCGACTTCGGCGGCACCGGCTCCACCCCGCCGATCACCGCCCAGGCCGCCGGACACGACATCGTCTACACCGCCGTCTCCGCGCCCCGCCCCGACCACGGCGCGCTGCTGGTCGCCGCCGACGGCCCGGTGCGCTCGGTCGCCGACCTCAAGGGCGGCACCGTGGTGCTCGGCATCGGCTCCTGGCAGACCCACCTGCTCGCCAAGGCCCTCGACCAGCACGGGCTCTCCTACCGCGACGACATCACCGCCGAGCGCCCCGCCGGGGACGAGGCCGAGCGGCTGCGCAGCGGCGCCATCGCCGGCTGGATCGCCCAGGGCGCCGAACTCGCCGCCGCCCGCCGCACCGGCGAGTTCCGCGAACTGGTCCGCACCGGCGACGTCATCACCGACCGCTCGGTGTTCTTCGCCCGCCGCGAACTCGCCGTCCAGCGCCCCGAGATCGTCGCCGCCATCGTCACCGCCCTCCAGCGCGCCGACCACTGGGCCGCCGCCCACCCCGCCGAGGCCGCCGCCATCGCCGCCGAGGACCAGGGCGGCGAGGCCGCCGACTGGCACACCGCGCTGGCCGCCCTGCCCTGGCAACTGGAGCCCGCCACCGCCGAGTTCGTCGCCGAGCAGCAGGAGGCCGCCGACATCTTCCACCGGGTCGGCTTCATCGACCGGGCCGTCACCGTCGCCGACATCCACCTGCCCGAACTGGAGCAGCCCGTCGCCGCCGCCATCTCCCGCGCCGCCGCCGTCCGGGAGGCCTGAGCACCATGGCCACCGAAGTCCTCTGGTACCTGATCCCCCGCGAGGGCCACTACCCGTGGGAGCCCGAAGGCCGCCGCCCGGTCGACCTCGGCTACCTCCAGCACCTCGCCGCCACCGTCGAACGCCTCGGCTACACCGGCGCCCTGCTCGCCACCGACCAGTACGACGTGTGGACGCTCGGCTCCGCGCTGGCCGCCGCCACCGGCCCCGGCTTCCAACCCCTGCTGGCCGTCCACCCCGGCCTGGTCTCGCCCACCCTGCTGGCCAAGATGGCGCTCTCCTTCGAGCACCTGCACGGCCCCGGCCGGCTCCGCTTCAACGTGGTCAACGGCTCCACCAACCAACTGCGCGAGTACGGCCTGCACGTCGAGCACGACGACCGCTACCGGCTGTCCGCCGAGTACTGGAACCTGGTCAAGCGCCTCACCAGCGGCGAAGTCTTCGACCACGAGGGCGAGTTCTACCAGCTGAAGAACGCCGGAGCCTCGCTGCGCGACCTGCCGCCGCTGCGCGAGGGCCACATCCCGCTCTGGTTCGGCGGCTCCTCCCCGGCGGGCATCGAGGTCGCCGCCGAGCACGTCGACGTCTACCTCACCTGGGGCGAACCCCCGCACCTGCTCAAGGAGAAGCTGGAGCGCGTCCGCGAACGCGCCGCCGCGCACGGCCGCACCCTGCGGCTCGGCCTGCGCCTGCACCTGATCGTCCGCGACACCGAGGAACAGGCCTGGGCCGCCGCCGACCGCCTGCTCGACGTCACCAGCGAGGCCACCTACGCCCGCCAGCTCGGCGGCCGGGCCGGCGAGGACGGCGTCGGCTGGCAGCGCCAGTTCCGCCAGCACGGCGGCCGCGTCCCGGCCCGCGCGCGGGAGCTGGAGGAGCACCCCAACCTGTGGCCCGGGATGAGCCTGTTCCGCCCCGGCCCCGGCACCGCCGTGGTCGGCTCCACCGAACAGGTCGTCGAACGGCTCCGCGAGTTCCAGGAGCTGGGCGTGGACACCTTCATCCTCTCCGGCAACCCGCTGCTGGAGGAGGCGTACCGGGTCGCCGAGACCGTGCTGCCGAAGCTCCACCCGTGAACCCGGGCGGGCGGCCGAACTCTCCCCGGCCGCCCGCCCGTTCAGCACGCCACGTGCTACTTGCTGATCCGGTCGATCTCCGCCAGCTCCTCGGCGGTCAGCGGACCGGCCGCCAGCGCGTCCAGGTTCTGGTCCAGCTGCTTCACGCTGGAGGCGCCGATGATCACCGACACCACCCGCTCGTCCCGCAGCACCCAGGACAGCGCCAGCTGCGCCAGGCTCTGCCCGCGGCCCTCCGCGACCTTCGCCAGCGCCCGCAGCTGGTCCAGCTTCGCCCCCGTCAGCGCCTCCTCCTTCAGGAAGTGGCCCACCGACATCCGCGAACCCGCCGGCACGTCACCCGACAGGTAGCGGTCCGTCAGCAGGCCCTGCGCCAGTGGTGAGTAGGCGATCAGCGCGGTCTGCGTCTCGCCCACCGCGTCCAGCAGGCCCTGCTCCGGCTCCCGGTTCAGGATCGAGTAGCTGGCCTGGTTCAGCAGGCACGGCGTGCCCAGCTCGCGCAGGATCGCCACCGCCTCCCGGTGCTGCTCCGCCGGGTAGTTGGAGATCGCCGCGTACAGCGCCCGGCCCGAGCGCACCGCCGTGTCCAGCGCCCCCATCGTCTCCTCCAGCGGGGTGGAAGGGTCCCACCGGTGCGAGTAGAAGACGTCGACGTAGTCCAGGCCCATCCGCTCCAGCGACTGGTCCAGGCTGGCCAGCAGGTACTTGCGGCTGCCGCCGTCCCCGTACGGGCCCGGCCACATGTCCCAGCCCGCCTTCGAGGCGATGAACAGCTCGTCCCGGAACGGGCGGAAGTCCTGCGCGAACAGGTAGCCGAAGTTGCGCTCCGCGCTGCCGTACGGCGGGCCGTAGTTGTTCGCCAGGTCGAAGTGCGTCACCCCCCGGTCGAAGGCCCGGCGCAGCACCGCGCGCTGCACCTCCAGCGGCTGGGTGTCACCGAAGTTGTGCCACAGGCCGAGCGAGACGGCGGGCAGCTGCACGCCGCTGCGCCCGGCGCGGCGGAAGGTCATCGAGGCATAGCGGTCGTCCGCGGGGAGGAAGCTCATGACCAGCATCCTGCCAGGTGGGGACCTCCGACGGGACCAACGGCCCTGCCCGTGGACACCCGCCCCGGCGTACCCTGGCCGGGCGGGCGCGGCGGAGCGCCACCGCCCGTGACAGCGCGTGGGAGCACGAGGAGGACACCGCCGTGGCACTGCCGGACATCACCAGCCGGGCCGACCTGGAACAGGCCCTCCGGCTCTTCTACCGCGCCGCCTTCGCCGACCCGCTGATCGGCCCGCACTTCACCGAGATCGCCCGCCTCGACCTGGAGGCGCACCTCCCGCGGATCACCGACTTCTGGGAGAGCGCCCTGCTGCGCACCGCCTCCTACCGGGGCAACGCGCTCGCCCCGCACGCCGCCCTGCACGCCGTCGCCCCGCTCACCGCCGCGCACTTCGGCCGCTGGGTCCAGCTCTGGCGCGCCACCCTCGACGGCCGGCACGCCGGGCCGGTCACCGAACGCGCCAAGGCCCAGGCGCAGCGGATCTCCGTCACCATGCTGCGCCGCCTCGGCGAACCGGACACCGGCGGCGGCAGCGGCGGCTTCGTCCCGCTCTCGGCCGTCCGCCTGGCCTCCGGCAGCACCGCGCTCTGACGCCCCCCGTTCAGGTGTTGGCGACCGGGCGCGGCTCCACCGGCCGGCCCTTCGCCGCCGGGGCCGCCGCCCGGGGCTCGCGCAGGTCCGGGATCCGGCGCAGGCCGCCGCTGACCGTGCTGTAGAGGGCCAGGACGAGCAGCACGCCCGCGTTCAGCAGCAGCACGGTGGACGCCGCGAAGCGGTCCAGCAGCGCGCCGCTGACCAGCGGGCCGAACGGGACGAACAGCGCGGGCGCGATCCCGCACGCCGTCTGCACCCGGCCCAGCAGGTGGTCCGGGACGGAGTGCAGCCGGGCCGCGGAGATCACCGCGTTCGCGGCCGGCGAGGTCAGCCCGCACAGGCCGATCACCAGCGCCGTGAACAGCACCCCGTGGTCGAGCGCGAGCAGCGGGGTCAGCAGCGCGGTGCTCCAGCAGACCGCCAGCACCAGGGTGCGCGGCGCCAGGGTCCGCCCGGCCCGGGCCGAGAACACCGCGCCGACCAGGTTGCCCGCGCCGGACATCGCGATGACCAGCCCGTTGTGGTAGCTGCCGCCGGACCCGGCCTGCGCGCCCTGCGCGACCAGCACCACCACGATCCCGCTGAACACGAAGTTCACCAGCGCCGCGTTCACCAGCGTGTACCGCAGGAACGCGCTGCGCCGCACCTCCACCAGCCCCGTGGTCAAGTCCCGCAGGAACGGCGGACGTTCGGCCTTCGGCCGCCCCGCGCCCGGCGCCTCCTTCGGCAGCCGCACCGACAGCACGCACAGCGCGGACGCGGCGAACGAGGCGGCGTCGACCACGAACGGCAGCACCGGCGTGACGGCGTACAGCGCGGCGCCCAGCATCGGCCCGACCAGGGTCGCCACCGCCGACCGGGCCTGCGCCATCGACACCGCCGTGGTCAGCTGGGCGCGCGGCACCACGTGCCGCAGCGCCGCCGAGGCGGCCGGCCCGAACGGGGCGCTGAGCAGGCTGTTCAGCACCGCGAGGCCCACCGCGAGCGGCAGGTTCACCCGGCCGGCGAGCACCGCCAGCGCGAACAGCGCGAAGGCCGCGGCCCGGCCCAGGTCGCAGCAGAGCAGCACGGTGCGGCGGCGCAGCCGGTCGACCAGCACCCCGGCCGGGAAGCTGGCGAACAGCGAGGAGACGATCTCGGCGAAGGTGACCAGCCCGAAGTCGGTGATCGAGTGGGTGGCCGCCAGCAGGACCAGCGGCAGCGCGATGTACGTCGCCTGCGAGCCGAACGCGGACAGCGCGTGGGCCAACCACAGGCGCTGGTAGTCGGGGTTGCGGTACAGCGGGGTGGGCGGGGCGTCTGCCACGGCGGTCCTCCCGGGTCCGGAGCGGGCTGGGGGCGGGGGTCGAGAGCGGGAGCGGGGGCTGAGGACGGGGAGCGCAACGGCCGGGGCGGCCGGTACCCGGGAGGGCACCGGCCGCCCCGGCCGAGGGCCGGCCGCGCCCGTACGGGGGTGAGGGGCGCGACCGGGGGCCGGTGTCCGGCGAGGATCAGACGGCGTCCTCTTCGATCTTGCTGTGGCAGTAGTTGGAGACGGTGCTCCACTCGTTGAGCTCGCCCTCGTCGGTGTCGGCGACGGACAGGTTCTGCAGCTTCAGGATCTCGGACATGGTGAACTCCTCTGGGGTATCGGGTGGTTGGTGGTGCCAGGTGTGGTGGAGCGGGGAGGACTTACAGCGCGTCTTCCTCGATCTTGCTGCCGCAGTGGTTGGAGACGGTGCTCCAGTCGTTGAGCTCGCCCTCGTCGGTGTCGGCGACGGACAGGTTCTGCAGCTTCAGGGTGAGGTGTGGTGCGGTGGGGCGGGGAGGGCTTAGAGCGCCTCTTCCTCGATCTTGCTGCCGCAGTGGTTGGAGACGGTGCTCCAGTCGTTGAGCTCGCCCTCGTCGGTGTCGGCGACGGACAGGTTCTGCAGCTTCAGGTGCGGTCACTCCCGGACGGTCGCCCGGGAGGGGCAGGTGGGGCCCGGCGTCGGCGCGGGCTCAGGGGCGGCCGGCGACCAGGGCCGGCAGGGTGGCGCCGGGCAGGTCCAGCGGTGCGCCGGCGGCGGCGTGGACGGCCAGCAGGACGCCGGCGGCGCCGGTGGCGAGGTCCGTGGACAGGCGGTGCAGCTGGTCGCCGGCGATCGCGGTGCCGTCGCGGTACGGGACGGCGTGCCAGGCCAGCAGGCGGCGCTGGCGGGCGATCCGCTCGGCGGCGCCGGGCCGGTCGCGGTGCTCGGCGAGCAGGGCCAGCAGGCCGGCCCGGCCGTGGAACAGCCCGCCGAAGATCACCAGCCGGGCGCGGGCGGCCAGCAGGATCCCGTCCAGGGCCCGGGCGAACTCCTCGTCGTCGGGCCGGTGCCGCAGGTACTGGCCGAGGACCAGGCCGGTGCCCGCGCTGCCGTTGCCCAGGTAGGGCAGCAGCCGGGTGCCGTCCAGCAGGTTGACGGCGCCCTCCTCGCTGGTGCGGCACTGCTCCAGGTCGGCGCGCAGGGCGCGGGCGGCCAGGTCGAGGTGGGCCGGGTCGCCGCTGTCCTGGTGCAGGTGCAGGAAGAACGCGGCGATCCCGCTCGGCCCGGTCAGCAGGCCCGCCCCGGCCGGGGGCGGCGCCGCCGGGTCGAGGGCGGCGGCCAGCCGTTCGGTGGCGCGGTCGAGGGCGTCGCGCAGGCCGCCGTCGCCGGTGGCGCGGTGCAGCCGGTGCAGGACCAGTCCGAGGCCGGCCAGTCCGCTGCGCAGCGACAGGTCCCCGGGGGAGGTGGTGCCGGCGCGCTGGAGGACCTCCCACGCCTCCGGTTCGCGGCCGAGCCGGTGCAGGACGAGGGCGGCGCCGTGCAGGCCGTCGTACAGGCCGGGCCGCCGGTCGCGGGAGCGGCGGGCGGCCCGCCACAGCCAGTCGGTGTGCTCCTCGTCGATGTCCTGCCCGGTGCTGTGCAGGGCGTGCAGGACGCCGGCCGCGCCGTGCGCCAGGGTGTAGCCGCCGTCGTTCAGGCCGGCCGGGTCGCCCGGGAAGAGGCGGTCGGCGCGCTGCGGGGTGGCGGCGGCGCGGATCGCCCGGGTGAGCGCCCCGGGCAGATCCTCGGCGTCCGGACGGTCGAACGGGCTCCCGCCGGGGTGCCCGGCCGCTCGGCCGGCGTCGGGGGTCCGGTTGGCGTCGGCCGAGCGGCCTGCGCCGGGGGTCCGGCCGGGGCGGCGCAGGCCGCGCCGGACCCGTTCGGTGTGGGCGGTCGGCACCGGGAAGAACTCGGCCATGGCGTCGGCGAGTTGGTCCACCTTGTCGGGGTCCAGGTCGAGCAGCATGGTGTACGGCAGGAACAGCGAGAGCCGGATGCAGTCCAGCGCGTAGTCGTCCCGGGCGAAGCCGGACGGGGCGTGCGGGGCGACGAAGCCGGGGCAGGCCACGGCCGGTTCGGGGTCGAGGCCGGGGCGGTGCGCGACCTCGAAGTCGACCAGGCAGATCCGCCCGTCCGGGCGCAGCAGCACGTTCGCCGGGTGCAGGTCGCCGAACGCGTACCCGCGGGCGTGGATCCCGTCGACCGCCCGCTGCAGCTGGTCGATGATGTCGAGGGCCCGCGCGGTGTACCGGGCCAGGTCCTCGGCGGACGGCTCGGGCCGGGTCAGCGGGTTGGAGCGGGCCAGGAACTGGCGCAGCGTCTCGCCCTCGACGTACTCCTCCGCCAGGTAGTGGTGCTCCCAGACGGTGAACTCGTCGATCAGCCGGGGCACGAACTCCAGCCCCGCCAGGGCCCGCAGCGCCCGGGCCTCGGTGCGCAGCCGGTCCACCGCGTCGCGGCCGGCCCCGTCCAGCCCGGCCAGCGGCCGGGCCTCGCGCAGCACCACCGGCCCGCCGTCGCCGCCGTCGCCGTCCCGTTCCCGGGCCAGGTAGACGCCGCCGCCGTTGGAGAAGTGCAGCGCCCGTTCGATCGCGTAGGGCAGTCCGGGCTGTCCGGCGGCCGCGGCCTCGTCGGCCCGCAGCTGTTCGGCGACGCACTCCGGCGGCTCCAGCCAGGGCGGCAGGGTGAAGTACGGGTCGCGGCGGTCCGGCACCAGGGTGCCGTCCGGGGCCGCGATCGCCAGCACCCGCTCGCCGTTCTCCGGCGTGCACCAGCGCTCCAGGAAGCCGCCGTACCGCAGGTACAGCGGGCCGTCCTGCCAGCGCAGGTCGCCGAGCACGTACGGGGCGCGGCGGCCGGCCAGCAGCGGGCCGAGCCCGTCCAGCACGGTGCGCAGCCGGGCCTCGTCGGCCGGGTAGAGCGTCATCAGCTTGCCGCTGCTGCCCCGGCGGGCGTACTTGCTGTTGTTCAGGTGGTGGATGCGGGGGGTGGCCAGGAACTTGTGCGGCAGCCCGGCCTCCAGGCAGTACGCCGAGACCAGGTCGATCACCTCGGCGGCCTCGGCCGGCACCGCGGAGACGTGGATCTTCCAGCCCTGGTCGGGCAGTTCGGCCCGCTCGGGGGTGAGGAAGAACCAGGACCCGTCCTGGTGGCTCCGCCAGCCCGCCGGGGCGGGACGGTCGGCGGCGGCGAACCGGCGCTTCTCGGCGCGGTCCACGGGGTGGTCGTAGAAGTGCGGATCGTCCCCGGCGAACATGTGGTGATTGCGTTTCACGTCGTCCACCCCTTTCCGTGGTCGTGTGTCGGTATTTCGGTGTGTCGGTGTTTCCGTTTTTCCGTGGTCGTGGATCGCGATTCCGGTCTCCGCGCGGCAGCCGTTCACCGGCCGCCGGGTGGGGGATTCCCCCCGGCGCCTTCTCAGGCGACGACCCAGCCCTGGTTCAGGTTGCGGCGGGTGTCACCGAGGACGCGGTCGGTGCGCTCCGCGGACTCCGGCGAATCGGCGAGGAAGTTCGAAGTGGCGTGCATGGCGGGCTCCTTGGCGTAATCGGTGGGTCACTGGCCCCAGGTCACGTCGTCGCTGTGCGCGGACGGCGTGGCGGTGGGCGACGGGCCGGAAGTGGCGGACACCTCCGGGCCACCGGCCCGGGTGGTGCTGCCGGGCGGGGAGGAGAGGACCGGGACGGCCAGCCCGACCAGGGTCGAGAGGCCGGCGACGAGCAGTCCGGCGAGTGCGGTTCGGGCCGTACGGGTGGCGTTCACGGAATTGTCTCTCCCTCGGGAAATAGATTCTGCTGCGGCACTTTCCGGGTTTTCCCGGTGTGTGGTCCCGTGCTGCCGGCATTCGCTTTCTTCGCTCTTTCTCCCCTGCCGACACCTCTACTCTGGCGTGCCCGGGCGGAGCGCGGAAGTCCGGTGTGATGGACGGATGTTGCCCTGGCACAAGTCGTCCACTCGTCCCACGCGTCACTCCCGTCACAACGCCCGGACGGGGACGGCTCCGGCGGCCGCCCGGGAGCCGCCGGGGGTGCCGTCCACAGCCGGTGGGACGCCTCCAGGTCGCCGCCCGGACGCCGCCCGGCGCGGCTTGGCGCGGCTTGGAACCCACTTGGAGCGCAGGTGGGCGACGGTGGCGCCCGGCCATCGCATAGGCTCGGCCCCACGATGGTGCGGATCACTGTGCTCGGGACGCTGACGGCGCAAGTGGCGGGGGCCGCCGCCCGGTTGGGAGGCCCGCGCCAGCGCGGCGTGCTCGCCCACCTGCTGGTCGCCCGCGGCACCGCCGTCCCCGCCGGACGGCTGATCGACGACCTGTGGGACAGCCGCCCGCCCGCCAAGGCCGCCGCCTCCCTCCAGGCGTACGTCTCCAACCTGCGCCGCCTGCTGGAACCCGGCCGCGGCCCCCGCCAGGAGGCCCGGCTGCTGGTCAGCGAAGCCGGCGGCTACGCGCTGCGCGGCATCCGCACCGACGTCGGGGACTTCGAGGACCTGCTCGCCGCAGCCGCCCGGACCGGCGGGGCCGAACCCCTCCGGCAGGCGCTCGCCCTCTGGCAGGGACCGGCCTACCACGAGTTCGCCGACCGGCCCTGGGCCGCCCCCGAAGCCGCCCGCCTCGAAGAACTCCGCACCACCGCACGGGAATCCGCCGTCGAGGCCGACCTCGCCGCCGGCCGCCCCGGCCCCGCCGCGCAGGACGCCGCCGCCCTGGTCGAGGACCACCCCCTGCGCGAACAGGCCTGGCGGCTGCTCGCCCTCGCCCTCTGGCACGGCGGCCGCCAGGCCGACGCACTCGCCGCGATCCGCCGCGCCCGCGGCTACTTCGCCACCGAACTCGGCCTCGACCCGGGGCCGCTGCTCACCGCCGTCGAGTCCGCGATCCTGCACCAGCGCACCGAAGAGCTGACGCCGCGTCAAGTCGGCCCGGCGAACGGGGCGGTGGCCCGTCCCGGCGCGGGCGGTGCAAGCGGCGCAGGCGGGGCAGCTGAGGTAAGCCCGATGGGCGCGTCCGGTCCGGTGGACGGTTCCGGCCCGGCCCCGCGGCCGGAGCGCCCCGGACGCGCCGAGCCCGGCGCCGACGGCCGCCCGCAGGTGTTCGTCGGGCGGGAGGAGGAGCTGGCCGCCCTGCGGGGCGCGGCGGCGCGGGCCCGCGGTGCGGCGGCGTTCGCCCTGGTCAGCGGGGAGGCCGGGGCCGGGAAGTCCACGCTGCTGGGGCGGTTGCGCGAGCAGCTGCTGGCGGACGGCTGGCGGGTGCTGACGGGGCGCTGCCCGGAGAGCGCGGGCGCCCCCGCGGCCTGGGCGTGGACCGAGGTGCTGCGCGAGCTGGCCCGGCACGAACCGGCCACCGCCACCGACCCGTTGCTGGCCCCGCTGCTCGCCGCCGCGCAGGAGCCGGCCCACCGCCAGGACCCGCTGTCGGGCCGGTTCCGGCTGCACCGCGCGGTGGTCGCCCGGCTGCACGCCGCCGCCGGGGCGGCGCCGCTCGCCGTCCTGCTGGACGACCTGCACGCCGCCGACCCGGAAACCCGGGAACTGCTGGGCGAGTTGGCCGCCGACCAGGCGGCCTTCGGCGCGGGCGGCGGCCTGCTGCTGGTGGCCGCGCTGCGCCCGGGCGAGGGCGAACTCGCCGACGTGCTGGCCACGTTGGCCCGCCGCTCGCCGGTCCGGGTGCCGCTCGGCGGGCTCGCCGAGCCGGACGCCGGCCGGCTGATCGAGGCGGTGTGCGCGGCCCCGGTCCGCCCCGAGACCGTCCGGGCACTGGCCGAACGCACCGGCGGCAACCCGTTCTACCTCGCCGAGAGCGCCCAACTCCTCGCGCTGGAGGACGAGTCGACCGCGCTGCGGCAGGTCCCGCAGGGCGTCCGGGACGTGCTGCGCCGCCGGTTCGAGCGGCTGCCCGCCCCCGCCGTCGACCTGCTGCGGCTGGCCGCCGTGGCCGGCCGGGAGAGCGACGTCGACCTGCTGCTGCGGGCCGGCGAGCAGGACGAGGAGACCGCCACCGAGGCCGTCGAGGCCGCCGTCGCGGGCGGCCTGCTGCTCGAACCCCGGCCCGGCACCGTCCGGTTCGCGCACGTGCTGGTCCGCGACACCCTGTACGCCGACCTCGGCGGCCTGCGCCGGGCCCGCCTGCACGGCCGGATCGGCCACGCCCTGCACGACCTGCGCCCCGGCGAACTCACCGCGCTGGCCCACCACTTCACCCAGGCCGCGACCACCGCCACCGCCGCCCTCGCGGTCGACCACTGCGTCCGCGCCGCCGAGGCCGCCGAACGGCGCTACGCCCACCCCAGCGCCGTCAGCCTGCTCCGGCAGGCCGTCGACAACCTCGAACGGGCCGCCGAACAGCCCGGCGAGGACCGCCCCGCCCGCCGGATCGAGCTGCTCGGCGCCCTGCTGCGGGCCCAGGTCCGGGCCGGGCAGGTCACCGCCGCCATCGCCACCAAGGACCGGGCGCTCCGGACCGCCCGGGAGAGCGGCCGCGAGGAACTCCTGATCGCCGCCTGGACCGCCTGGACCGAACCCACCCCCTGGGTCACCCACCCCTACGGCGTCTTCGACCGGGAAGCCGTCGACCAGCTCACCCGGCTGCTGCGCCGCACCGACCTGCCGCCCGTCACCCGCTGCCGCCTCCTCGACGCCCTCACCCAGGAACTCGACTGCGTCGACCCGGCCCGCCTCGCCGACGCCGGAGCCGAAGCCGTGGCGATCGCCCGCGCCGAGGGCGACCCGCGCCTGCTCTGCCTCGCCCTCACCGCCCGGGCCCGGTCCTGCGACTACGAACTGGCCTCCGCCGAACGGGACCGCACCGCCGCCGAACTCGCCGCGCTGGCCGCCGAACACGACCTGCCCGCCTACCGCTGGCAGGCCGAACACCTCGCCGCCACCGCGGCCGCCGCCCGCGCCGACCTGCCCGCGCTGCGCCGCCACCTCGTCGCGGGCGAGGAGATCGCGCACCGCTACGGGCTGGCCGAACTCGCCGACGTCGCCCTGTTCCAGCGCGGCATGCTGGAACTCGCCGCCGACCGGATCGACGCCGCCACCGCCCTCTACGACCAGGGCCTGGCCGGACTGCACGCCCGCGCCTCGCTGCACGCCGGCGGCCTGGCCGCGCTGATCCGGGTGGTGATCGCCCACCGGCAGGGCCGGCTGGCCGAGATCCTCCCGCTGATCGAGGAGCACCGCGCCCAGTACGGCCACCTGATCGCCGACGTCACCGCCCTCGCCCTGCTCGCCGCCGGCCACGGCCCGGACGAGGCCCGCCGGGCCCGGGGCGAACGCCGCGAGATCCCGGCCGACTACTTCCGCTCGCTCTTCCTGCAACTGCGCGCCGACCTGGTCATCGCCCTGGACGAACGCGAGGAGGCCGCCGAACTCCTCGACCAGCTCCGCCCGTTGGGCCACCTGGTGGCGGGCGCCGCCTCCACCTCGATCGCCGCCCGCCCGGTCGCCCTCACCCTGGGCGACCTCGCCCGCCATCTGGGCCGCCCCGCCGAGGCCGCCGCCCACTTCCGGCAGGCCCAGGAGATCGCCCACCGCTGGGAGGCCCCCGGCTGGGCGGCCGAAGCCCGGGCCGGACTGGCCTCCCTGGCCGCCCCGGAGGACCGACCCGCACGGCCCCACCCCGAGAACGACCCCGGGCCCGGCCCCGGGAACGACCCCGGAACCGGCCCTGGAGAGTGAGCGCGGCCCCCGCTACCGCGCCTGCCTCAGCCGGGGTGCTCGTCGGTGCTGTGGGAGTCCGTGAGGGTGAGTGCGCCGAACGCGGTGACCAGGCCGACGACGACCGCCAGCACGGCGTAGGTGATCCGCTCGCCGTGGAAGAAGGAGGCGACCAGGCCGCTGTCCCAGGTGCCGGCGGGCAACCGGGTGGTGACCAGGGCGGCGATCAGGGTGCCGACGACGGCGGTGCCGACGCTGCTGCCGACCTCCTGCGCGGTGTCGTTGAGGGCGGTGCCGATCGAGGTGCGGTTCTCCGGCACCGCCTCGACCAGGGCGATGGCGCAGATGGTCATGACGGTGCGCAGGCCGACGGTCATCACGACCATGCAGAGCGCGATGACGGCGTAGCCGTGCGAGACGCCCCAGGCGAGGCCGGCCAGCGCGCCGGCCAGGCAGGCGGCGCCGACCAGGCAGGCCACCCGGTGGCCGAAGCGCTTGACGAGCCACTCGGAGAGCGGGGTGGCGGCGAGCATCGTCACGATGATCGGCAGGTTGGCCAGGCCGGCCTTGACCGGGCTCCAGCCGTAGGCGTACTGGAAGTGCAGGATCAGGCCGAACATGACGGCGGCCATCGCGATGGCGGTGCCGATCTGGGCGATCGCGGCGCCGCGGACGGTGCCGCCGGCGAAGAGCTTCAGGTCGAGCATGGGGGCGGCGGTGCGGCGCTCGTGCCACACGAAGGCGGTGCCCGCGACGAGGGCGCCGAGGATCGAGCCGATCGTGGCGGCGGAGCCCCAGCCGTGGTCGACGCCGCTGGTGAGCGAGTAGCAGGCGAGGCCGATGGTGGCGACGCTCAGCACGGCGCCGGGCAGGTCGAGGCGGTCGCGGGTGAGGTCCTCGGGCCGGTCGGCGGGGACGCCCAGGCGCACGCCGACGGCCGCGATCAGCGCGATCGGGGCGTTGACCAGCAGCAGCCACTGCCACTTCACGTGGGCCAGCGCGGTGCCGCCGAGCAGCGGGCCGAGGACGAAGCCGGACATGCCGACGACGATCATCACGGTCATCGCCCGCATCCGCAGCGCCGCGTCGTCGAAGAGCCGGAAGACCAGCGAGTTGGTGATCGGGGCCATCGCCGCGGCGGCGACGCCGAGGCCGGCCCGCAGGGCGATCAGCTGCCCGGCGCCGGTGACCAGGGCGACGCCCAGGCTCAGCAGGCCGAACACGGCGAGGCCGACCAGCAGCACGCGCCGGCGGCCGAGCCGGTCGGCCATCGAGCCGGCGGTCAGCAGCAGGCCGCCGAAGGTCAGCGAGTACGCGCCGGTGACCCACTGCAGCGCGGTGGTGCCGCTGCCCAGGTCGCGGCCGATGGTCGGCAGCGCGATGGACAGCAGCGTGTTGTCGACCATCTCGACGAAGAAGGCCAGGCAGAGCGCGGCCAGCGGGATCCAGGCGGCGCGCAGGGACGGGTAGGTGCGCGGCGCCGCTGCTGGGGCGGCGGCGGTGGTGGTGGTTGCGGTGCCGGTCATGGCGGCCTCCTCTCGGGACGGGTGTCAGGACGGGTGTCAGGGCGGGTGTCGGGTGTGGGCGCCGCGGTGGGCGTCGCGGTGCGTCGATGCCGTCCGCACTGCCGCCGTGGCGCTGCCGCCCGTCTCCTCAGAGCGTGCGGGAGCGCGCCGACAGGCCGCTGTCATCCCACTGACAGCCCGCCGACAGCCCGCCGACAGCCCGGCCCCCTGGTGGGTGCAGTTCCGCGCGGGGGCGGACACCCCGCCGTTCCGACCCCCGCCGCGCCGCCCGGCCCGGGGCTTGGAAGGGCCGCCAAGTGGGCTCCAAGAGCCGCCTTCCACACTGGGGTTCGACACCGCATCGACCGTAGAACGGAAGGCTTCCGCAATGTCCACTCTCCTCGGCCGCCTCGGCGGGGCCGCGGCGGCCCGGCCCTGGCGCACCGTCGTGGCCTGGGTGCTGCTGATCGGCGCGATCTTCGGCTCGGCACAGGCGTTCGGCGGGGAACCGCGGGACAACTACCGGGTGCCCGGGACGCGTTCGACCGCGGGCATGGACCTGTTGAACGCGCGGTTCCCGGACAGTTCCGGCACCAGCGCCCGGGTGGTGGTGCACGACCGGGGCGGCCGGGCGCTGCCGGCCGAGGCGCTGGCGGGGCTGCGGGAGCGGTTGGCGGGGCTGCCGCACGCGCTGTCGGTGACCGGGCCGATACCCTCGCGGGCCGGTGACACCGCGCTGCTCACGGTCGGTTACGACGTCAAGGTCACCGACTTCAAGGGCTCGGCGGGCCTGGACGCGCTGCGGGCGGCGGCCCGGTCCACCACCGACGCCGGGTACCAGGTGGAGTTCGGCGGGGAGCTGCCGGAGAACTTCAGCGCGCCCAACGGCACCGCCGAGGCGATCGGCATGGTCGCCGCGCTGGTGATCCTGGTGCTCGCGCTCGGCACGGTGATCGCGGCGGGCCTGCCGCTGCTGGTCGCGCTGGCCGGCCTCGGCGCGGGCACCGGGCTGATCACCCTGCTGTCGGCCGTCACCGACATCAGCGGGATCGCGCCGACCGTGGCGTCGATGGTGGGGCTGGGCGTCGGCATCGACTACGCGCTGCTGCTGGTCTCCCGGCACGTGGAGGGCCTGCGCCGGGGCCTGGACGCCCGGGCGGCGGCGGCCGAGGCGAACGCCACGGCCGGCTCCTCGGTGGTGGTGGCGGGGGCCACCGTGCTGGTCTCGCTGTTCGGCCTGAAGCTGGCGGGGCTGTCGGTGTACGCCTCGTTCGGCTACGCGACCTTCGCCACCGTCGGCGCCGTGATGGCGGCCGCGCTCACCCTGGTGCCCGCACTGGCGGCGCTCGCCGGGCCGCGCCTGCTGCGCCGCGCCGAACGCCGGGCCCCCGCCGCACCCGCCGCGCCCGCCACTGCCGGGGGCGCGGGCGCTCGGCCCGGCCCGACCCGGACCGAGCGCTGGGCCCGCCTGGTGGGCCGCCGCCCGGTGGCCGCGGCCGTCCTCTCGCTGGCGGTGCTGCTCGGCCTGGCCGCGCCGATGCTCGGCATGCGCACCTGGCCGCAGGACGCGGGCAGCCAGGCGTCCGGCAACACCACCCGCAAGGCGTACGACCTGATCGCCGGGGCGTACGGCCCGGGCGCGAACGGGCCGCTGCTGCTGGCGGTCGACCTGCGGAAGCTGCCGGAGTCCGAACTGCCCGCGCTGGAGGGGCGGATGGCGGCCGACCCGGGGGTCGCCGCGGTCCAGCCGGCCCGGTTCAACGCGGCCCGGGACGCGGCCGTGATCAGCGTGCAGCCGACCACCGGCCCGCAGGACCGGGCGACCGCGAAGCTGCTGCAGCGGCTGCGCGGCGGCGGACTCCCGACGGGGGTCGAGGCCACCGGCACGGTCGCCGCGTTTTCCGACATCTCCGACCGGCTCTCGCAGCGGCTGTGGGTGGTGGTCCCGTTCGTGGTGGCGCTCTCGCTGATCCTGCTGACCGTGCTGTTCCGGGCGCCGGTGATCGCGGTCAAGGCCGCCGCGATGAACCTGCTGTCGGTGGCCGCCGCGTACGGCGTGATGACGGCGGTCTTCCAGCACGACGCGAGCGCCCGGCTGCTGGGGCTGCCGCACGCGGTGCCGGTCTCCAGCTGGGTGCCGATCCTGATGTTCACGATCCTGTTCGGCCTGTCGATGGACTACGAGGTGTTCCTGCTCTCCCGGGTCCGCGAGGACTGGCTGGCCACCGGCGACGCGCGCGGCAGCGTGGTGCGCGGACTGTCCTCCACCGGGCGGGTGATCAGCAGCGCCGCCGCGATCATGGTGGCGGTCTTCACCGGCTTCGCCATCGACCCCGACATCACCGTCAAGATGATCGGCGTGGGCATGGCCGCGGCCGTCCTGGTGGACGCCACCGTGGTCCGGATGGTCCTGGTGCCCGCCACCATGACCCTGCTCGGCCGCCGCAACTGGTGGCTGCCCGGCTGGCTGGACCGCCTGCTCCCCGAACTGCGGGTCGAACCCGGCGAGGCCCCCGCCCCCGCCGCGCAACCGGTCCCCGCCTGACCCGCCCGGCCCGGCACGCTCCCGCGCCCCGCCGTTCGCGCCGCTCCCGCCCGTCCGGGCCCGCGGTGCTTACGGTGGGGCGCATGAGCGTACGGGTGGAGCGGGTGTACGAGGCGCCGGACGGCGGCGTGCGGGTGCTGGTGGACCGGCTGTGGCCGCGCGGGCTGCGCAAGGAGGACGCGCACCTGGACCGGTGGGCCAAGGAGGTGGCGCCCTCCACCGAGCTGCGCCGCTGGTTCCACGGCCCCGAGGGGGAGTACCGGGAGTTCGCCCGCCGCTACCGGGCCGAACTGGACGCCCCCGGGGTGCAGCAGGAGCTCGCCGAACTGCGCGAACTGGCGGCGCAGGACGACCTGGTGCTGCTGACCGCGGTCAAGGAGCCGGAGCACAGCCACGTGGAGGTGCTGCTGGAGCGCCTGGGCCGAGCCGGGTGATCATGACGGCGTGTTAGCTCCGGTCAAACAGTGATAAACCGGTCTAATACGCCCATGAGCCTCCTGCGTGAGAACGCCGTTCTCGCCCTCTTCTTCTGCCTGGGCCTGGGCTACCTGGTCGGGAAGCTGCGCGTCGGACCGATCCAACTGGGCGGCATCTGCGGCGTCCTGATCGTCTCGATGCTGGTCGGCGCCCAGCACGTCTCGGTGAACGCCGACGTCAAGAACGTGGCGTTCGCCCTGTTCATCTTCTCGCTCGGCTACATCGCCGGCCCGCAGTTCTTCGCCAACATGAACGCCAAGGGCCTGCGCTTCGGCGTGCTGTCCGTCATGGAGGCGGTCGTCGTCGTCCTGATGGCGCTCGGCATCGCCAAGGGCTTCGACCTGGACGTCGGCACCGCCGCCGGCATCCTGGCCGGCGCCGCCACCGAGTCCGCCGCCGTCGGCACCGCCCAGGACGCGATCGCCAAACTCCCCGGCATCACCGCCGACCAGACCACCCAGCTGCAGGCGCACGTCGCCACCGCCTACTCGGTCTGCTACCTGTTCGGCCTGATCAGCATCGTCCTGCTGACCAGCCAGCTGTTCCCCATGCTGATGCGGATCAACCTGGCCGACGCCTCCCGCAAGGTCTGGGAGAAGATGCGCGGCGAGGGCGGCGAACTGGAGCCCGGCGAGGCCCCCTCGCTGCCCGCCCTGGTCGGCCGCACCTACCTGGTCTCGCAGGGCGAGGGCACCCGGGTCAGCCAGGTCCAGGAACGCTCCGGCCAGTTGGTCACCGTCGAGGCCGTCCAGCGCGGCGGCAAGAAGCTCGGCGTCGACGACGACCCGGTGCTGCGCCGCGGCGACCAGGTGCTGGTGGTCGGCCGCCGCGCCGCCGTGCTGGACGCCGGGCACGAACTCGGCCCCGAGACCAGCGGCGTTCCCGGCCTGGACAGCCCGATGGCGGTCCGCCAGATCGTGGTCACCAACAAGGAGGTCGCCGGACACACCCTCAACGCCGTCCGCGACCGCGACCACGACGTCACCGGCGGCGTCTTCCTCACCGACATCCAGCGCGTCGACCACCACCTGCCCGCCGTCGGCGAGACCGAGGTGCACCGCGGCGACACCCTCACCGTGGTCGGCGCCCGCTCCCGGGTCGAGAAGTTCGCGGGCAAGGTCGGCGCCACCGTCCGCTCCGACACCGCCGACTACATCTACATCTCGCTCGGCATCTGCCTGGGCGTCCTGCTCGGCAAGGTCAACCTCCACTTCGGCGAGGTCAACCTGACCCTCGGCACCGGCGGCGGCTGCCTGATCTCCGGCCTGGTCTTCGGCTGGCTGCGCTCGCTGCGCCCCACCTTCGGCGCCTACCCGCCGGCCGCCGCGCAGACCATGAAGGACCTCGGCCTGGCCATGTTCATCGCCGTCACCGGCATGGCCGCCGGCCCCGACGCCGGGCCGCTGCTCAAGCAGTACCCCGTGCTGCTGCCGGTCTCCGGCATCCTGATGGTGGTCATCCCGGCCTTCCTCGGCCTGTTCATCGGACGCCGCTTCCTCAAGATCGAACCGCCGATCCTGGTCGGCGCGATCGCCGGACAGCAGTGCTCCACCCCCGCGATCACCGCCGTCGGCAACGTCGCGCAGAGCAGCGTCCCGATGCTCGGCTACACCATCACCTACACCATCTCCAACTTCCTGCTGCCGCTGACCGGACCGCTGCTGGTCGGCCTGGTCGGCCTGGGCGGGGGATGAGGACCCGATGGACTGGATCACCGACCACGTCTTCAAGCCCTACCCCGAACTGCTGATCTTCCTGACCGTCGCGATCGGCTTCCTGGTCGGCCGCCTGCACTGGAGGGCCATCGGCCTGGGCGCCGTCACCGGCTGCCTGATCGCCGGGCTGTTCACCGGCTGGGTGACCGAGGTCGAGGTCAACGGCACCGTCAAATCGGTGTTCTTCATCATGTTCCTGTTCGCCCTCGGCTACAAGGTCGGCCCGCAGTTCTTCCGCGGCCTCAGGAAGGACGGTCTGCCGCAGGTCGCCGTCACCCTCGCGGTCTGCCTCAGCGGCCTGGCGATCTGCTGGGGCTTCGCCGAGATGCTCGGCTACGGCCCCGGCCTCGGCGCCGGACTGCTCGGCGGCGCGCTCACCCAGTCCGCCGTCATCGGCGTCGCCCAGGACGCCATCGGCGGACTGCCCGGCCTCAGCCAGGACCAGATCACCGCCCAGCAGAACCTCGTCCCGATCGGGTACGCCGTCACCTACCCGCTCGGCACCATCCTGTGCGCGATCCTGCTCGCCAACATCGCCCCCCGCCTGCTGCGCAGCGACCTCGCCGCCGACTCCCGCGAACTCGCCGCCGAACTCGACGCCCCCGCCGACGACCCCGACCTCTCCGAGGGCTACTACGAGGTCGTGCTGCGCGCCTACACCGCCGTCAACGGCCCGATCGGCTCCACCGTCGAGCAGTTCGAACAGCGCGAGCAGGCCGCCGGACGCCGGGTCTACCTCACCCGGATCCGCCGCGACGGCAAGATCCTCGACCACGACCAGCAGACCGTCGTCGAACGCGGCGACGTGCTCGCCGTCAGCGCGCTCCGCCACGACCTGGTCGAACTCGACCCGGCCGCCGCCATCGGGCCGGAGACCGACGACGTCGAACTGCTCGGCTACCGCACCGAGCACCTGCACGTCGTCGCCTCCGAGAAGGCCCGACTCGGCAAGACCATCGCGGAGCTCCGCCGCGAACCGTTCATGGTCGGGGTGTTCGTCGACAAGGTCTACCGCTCCGGCGCCGAGTTCCCCTACCGGCTCACCACCCAGGTCGAACGCGGCGACACCCTGCTGCTGTCCGGCCCCGAGCGGCTGGTCGGGCCGGCCGCCCGGGCGATCGGCAAGCCGGTGCCGACCAGCTTCGCCACCGACATGACCTGGGTGGGCCTGGGCATCTTCCTCGGCGGCTGCATCGGCATCCCGGCGCTCACCGTCGGCGGCGTCCCGATCAGCCTGTCCACCTCCGGCGGCGCGCTGATCATGGGCCTGGTGTTCGGCTGGATCCGCGGCAAGTACCCGACCTTCGGCAACGTGCCGCCCGGCGCCCAGTGGTTCATGGACACCCTCGGCCTGTGCGCGTTCGTCGCCATCGTCGGCATCAACGCCGGGCCGAGCTTCACCAGCGGCCTCTCCCAGGCCGGTTGGGGCCTGCTGGTGTGGGGCGCCGTCGCCACCGTCGTCCCGCTGGTCGTCGGCCTGCTGGTCGGCCACTTCGTGTTCCGGATGCGCCCGCCGATCCTGATGGGCGTGGTCGCCGGCGCGCAGACCACCACCGCCGCGATCGGCGCCATCAACGAAGCCTCCCGCAGCCAGATCCCCACCCTCGGCTACACCATCCCGTACGCCGCGGGGAACGTCCTGCTGACCATCTGGGGCGCCGTCATCGTCGCCCTGCTCGGCTAGCCCCCTCCCGGAAGGACCCGCACCATGAGCAAGCCGTCGATCAGCCGCGAGGAGATCCAGCGCCTCTCCCGGCTCAGCCCGTTCGAGCTCAAGGGCGAGTTCATCGAACTCGCCGAGCACTACCAGGCCGACCGGCCCGGGCAGAAGGACAAGACCACCGTCCACATGCTCAACGCGGGCCGCGGCAACCCCAACTGGGTCTGCACCGGCCCCCGCGAGGCGATGCTCGCGCTCGGCCACTTCGCGCTCGCCGAGTCCCGCCGGGTCTGGACCGCCGACAACCTCGGCGGCATGCCCGAGCAGAAGGGCATCGCCGCCCGCTACGACCACTTCGCCCGCTCGCACCCCGAACTGCCCGGCATCGAACTGCTCACCGCCTGCACCAGCCTCGCCGTCGACCGCTTCGACCTCGACCGCGACGCCTTCCTGCACGAACTCGCCGACGCCGCGATCGGCGACAACTACCCCGTCCCCGACCGGATGCTGACCTGCGCCGAGCAGATCGTCACCGGCTACCTCCAGGACGAACTGATGGACCGCCGGCCCCCCGAGGGGCAGCTCGACCTGTTCGCCACCGAGGGCGGCACCGCCGCCATGTGCTACGTCTTCGACTCCCTGATGAAGAACGGCATCCTGCACAAGGGCGACAGGATCGCCCTGATGGTGCCGGTCTTCACCCCCTACATCGAGATCCCCGAACTCGACACCTACGAGTTCGACGTCGTCCAGGTCCAGGCGTCCTCCTTCGCCGAGGCCGGCGTGCGCGAGTGGCGCTACCCCGCCGAGGAGGTCGCCAAGCTCGCCGACCCCGCCGTCAAGCTCGTCTGCCTGGTCAACCCCAGCAACCCGCCCTCGCTCGCCCTCTCCCAGCGGGTCGCCGACCAGATCAAGTCCATCGTCGCCACCGACAACCCCGGCCTGATCATCGTCACCGACGACGTCTACGGCACCTTCGTCGACCACTTCCGCAGCATCGCTGCCGACCTGCCCCGCAACACCCTGCTCGTCTACTCCTACTCCAAGCACTACGGCGCCACCGGCCACCGCCTGGGCGTCATCGGCCTGCAGCGCGACAACGTCATCGACGACGCCCTCGCCGCCCTCCCGCAGCCCGAGAAGGACCGCCTCGCCAAGCGCTACGGCAGCCTCAGCCTCGACCCCGGCAGCATCCGCTTCATCGACCGCCTGGTCGCCGACTCCCGCCAGGTCGCCCTCAACCACACCGCCGGGCTCTCCCTCCCGCAGCAGGCCCAGCTCACCCTGTTCTCGCTCTTCGCGATGCTCCCCGAGGGCAAGGCGTACAAGGCCAAGGTGCAGGCCGTCGTCAAGCAGCGCCTGGACCTGCTGCTGGAGGGCTCCGGCATGCGGATCTCCGAGGACCCGAAGCGAGCCGGCTACTACGTCGAACTCGACCTGCTCGCCGAGGCCGAACGCACCTCGGGACCCGACTTCGCCGCCTACCTGCAGAAGAACTACGAACCCACCGAACCGCTCTTCCGGCTCGCCGAGCAGACCGGCGTCGTCCTGCTCAACGGCGGCGGCTTCGACGGCCCCGAATGGTCGGTCCGGGTCTCCCTGGCCAACCTCGACGACCTCGACTACCTCAAGATCGGCCACCACCTGAAGACCATCTTCGACGACTACCGCGCCGAATGGCAGGCCACCACCGGCAACTGACGCCCCGCCGGGCACGCCCGCGCCCGCCCCGGCCGGGCCCGGGCGCTCCCCGCCGCCGGGGCCCGGCCGTCCCTGTTTGTCCGGGCCGGGGCGGGCGGCGCATGCTGGAGGGGAGCGGCCGGGGCGACCCGGCCCGGAGGAGTGCGCCATGGAGATCAGGGCAGCGAACGGGGTGGTGGCGGGGGTCGACGGGTCGGTGCCCGCGGCGGAGGCGGCCGAGTGGGCCGCCCGGGAGGCCGAGTGGCGGGGGACGGGACTGCACCTGGTGCACGCCGTCAACACCGGGACGGTGACCCTCTCGCCGCGCACCGGGACCACCGTCACCGACCTGATCCTGCGGGAGGCCGCGGAACTGCTGGAGGCGGTGCAGGCCACCCTGGAGGCCGCCCACCCCGGGCTGCGGATCACCGGGGACGTGGTGCCGCGGGAGGCCGCCGAGGCGGTGCTGACCGCCGCCGAGCACGCCTCGCTCGCGGTGCTCGGCACCCGGGGCCACGGCGGGTTCGCCTCCCTGCTGCTGGGCTCGGTCAGCCTGCGGGTCACCGCGCACGCCACCTGCCCGGCCGTGGTGGTCCGCGGCACCGACCACCCCGACGGGCCGGTGCTGGTCGCCCTGCACGACGAGCGGGACGCCGCCGCGCTGCGCTTCGGCTGCGAGACCGCCGCCCGCCGGGGCCTGCCGGTGCGGGCCGTGCACACCTGGTCGCCGGTGGTGGCCGACGTCGGGCGGATGGCGCCGATGGTCGACGAGCTGGGGGAGGAGTCCCGGCTGCACGAGCAGCTGCTGCGCCGCACCTGCGACCCGGTGCGCGCGGAGTACCCGGACGTCGAGGTGGAGAGCCACCAGCTGACCGGCTCCGCCGCCGCGACGGTGGTGGAGGCGTCCCGGACCGCCGCCCTGGTGGTGCTCTCCCGGCACGAGCCCGCACCGCGCTTCGGCCTGCGGCTGGGCACGCCCGTGCACGCCGTTCTGCACCACGCGCACTGCCCGGTGGCCGTCGTCCCGGTCTGAGGCCCCGGCGGCCGCGGCCCGTCAAGCGTCAAGCGTCAAGCGGGCGGCAGGAGCGGTCCGGTGAGGCGGCGGAAGACGGTGTCGGCGAGCGCGGCGGCCCCGGCGGGGGGCGCGTCCCCGGCGGCCCAGGCCTCGACGGCCAGCCGCATCGCGGTGTTCGCGGCGGCGGCCAGCAGCCGGGCGTCCAGGCCCTCCGGGTCGAGGCCGGCCAGCCGGGCCAGGACGGGGCGCAGCGCGCTCTCGGCGTCGTGGTGGACGCGGTGCCAGACGTCGCGCAGCGCCGGGTCGGCGGGCATGGCGCGCAGCAGGCCGCGGGTCCAGTCCAGCGCCTCGGCGGCCCGGCCGGGGGCGGGGGTGAGGGAGGCGCGGGCGGAGTCCAGCAGGGCGGTGAGCGGCGGGGTGCCGGGGGCGGTGCCGGCGAGCAGCGCGATCCACTGGCGGGAGCCCTCGGCGAGCAGCGGGGCGACCGCGTCCTCCTTGGTGCGGAAGTAGCGGTAGAAGGTGCGCAGCGAGATGCCGCAGGTGCGGGCGACGTCCTCGGCGGTGGTGCCCTCGGCGCCGTGCTCGGCGAACAGGCGGGCGGCGGCGAGGGCGATCTCCTGCTGGGTGGCGGCCTTGCGGCGCTCGGTGAGGGAGGGCTGCGGGCGGTCGGGCTGCGGGCGGTCGGGCTCGGACATCTCTGCGGGTCCCCCGGTGGGTGCGGTCGGCCGGTGGTGCGGGCGGGTCCAGCCTAGCCGGGGAACGGCACGGAATGCGGATGTGGCACAACGTGCCATCGAGGCGTACCGTGCATGGCGAGAGGCCGAGCCGACCTCCCGATCCACCCGCACCGCAGGGAGACCCCCGTCATGAAGCGTTTCGAAGGCCGCCGCGTCCTGATCACCGGCGCCGGCTCCGGCATCGGCCAGGCCACCGTCCACCGGATCCTCGCCGAGGGCGGCACCGTGGTCGCCGCCGACGTGGTCGAGGCCGGCCTCGCCGCCACCCGGCAGCAGGCCGAGGCCGACGGCACCGCCGACCGGCTGACCACCGCGGTGGTCGACATCTCCGACGAGGCGTCCGTCCGGGACGGCATCGGCGGCGCGATCACCGCCCTCGGCGGCCTGGACGCGCTGGTCAACGCGGCGGGCATCCTGCGCTCCGCGCACACCGAGCAGACCACGCTGGAGTTCTGGAACCGGATGCTGGCCGTCAACCTCACCGGCACCTTCCTGGTCACCCGGGAGGTGCTGCCCGCGCTGCTGGCCACCGGCCGCGGCGTGGTGGTCAACTTCTCCTCCACCTCCGCCTCCTTCGCCCACCCCTACATGGCCGCGTACGCCGCGTCCAAGGGCGGCATCCAGTCCTTCACGCACGCCATCGCCGCCGAGTACGCCCAGCAGGGCCTGCGCGCCGTCAGCGTCGCGCCCGGCTCGATCGCCTCCGGCATGACCGCCGACCCGGGCCTGCCCGCGGACGCCGACATGGCGTGGTTCGCCAAGCTGCAGCCCGCGATCGGCCAGGGCTTCGCGGGCCCCGAGACGGTGGCCGGCGTGATCGCCATGCTGGCCTCCGACGACGGCGCGTTCGTCACCGGCACCGAGATCCGGATCGACGGCGGCACCCACGCCTGACACCCCCGCCCCCGCCCCGGATCGACCGGCCCGGGGCGGGGGAACCGCGGGAGCGGGTGCGGGCGTCACCCCGGCGGCGGGCATACTGCTTGCCGCACCCCCGCGCGCGCACCCCGCCCACCGGCCCGGCCGCGCCGCGCGGGGAACACCGCGAGCGGAAGGCACGGGGAGCACGGGGCATGGGGCTGACCAGCACGACACTGCTGCTGTTCACGATCGAGGTCGCGGTGGCGGCGCTCGGGGCGACCGTCTGGTGGTGGCCCGCCCTCGCCCGGCGGCACTGGCGGGCGGTGCTCGGACGGATCGGCATGCTGCTCGGCAGCCAGCTCGCGCTGCTCGCCGTGATCGGCCTGCTGGCCAACAACTACTTCTCGTTCTACAGCAGTTGGAACGACCTGCTGGGCACCGGACCGGACGCCCCGGTCGCCGTGCAGGCCGCCGCCGCACCCGCCGCCCAGGCCGCCCCGGCCCCGTCCGCCGCGCCCTCCCGGCAGCCGGACCCGCCGGACCTCCCGGTGCTGCCCGCCCAGGAGACCGGCAGCGAACCGGTCAACGCCGGAGGCCCGCGCGACCCGGAGCGGGTCGGCGCGATCCGCGCGGTGCGGATCCCCGGCGCCCGCACCGGCCTGAGCACCGACGGGTACGTCTACCTGCCGCCGCAGTACTTCCAGCCCGGCAACGAGCGGCGCAGGTTCCCCGCGGTCATCGCCATGACCGGCTTCCCCGGCGACGCCAAGGCCCTGATCACCCGCTTCAACTACCCGGGCGTCGCCCTCGACGAGATCCGGGCCGGCCGGATGCAGCCCACCGTCCTGGTGCTGATGCGCCCCTCGCCCGCGATGCCCGCCGACCCCGAGTGCGAGGACGTCCCCGGCGGGACGCAGGCCGAGACCTACTTCGCCGCGGACGTCCCGCGCGCGATCGGCGCCACCTACCGGACCGCCGACGGCCCCGGCGGCTGGGGCGTGATGGGCAACTCCACCGGCGGCTACTGCGCCGCCAAGCTCGCCATGCGCCACCCCGAGGTGTTCGCGGGCGGCGTCTCCATCTCCGGCTACCTGAAGGCCGCCGAGGACGTCACCACCGGCGACCTGTTCAAGGGCAGCCAGCAGCGCCGCGACGAGGCCGACCTGCTGTGGCGGCTGCGCAACCTGCCGATGCCCGCCACCGGGGTCATGCTCAGCGGCGCCGAGAAGGGCGACGGCGACTTCCGCGCCGAGGCCGACGCGTTCACCGCCGCCGCGAAGCCGCCGCTGGCCACCGCGGTGGCCTCCGTCCCCGAGGGCGGGCACAACTACACGACCTGGATCAAGCTGCTGCCGGCCGGGTTCCGGTTCCTGTCGCAGCGGCTGAAAGCCTGAGGGGTCGAGCCCCGGGACGGAGGACCCGAGGCTGTGGGCGCCGGGGCGGAAGGGCGGGGGAGGGTCAGGCCGGGGTGAGGGTGCCGGTGTGCAGCTCGCCGACCCGGCCGGTCTCGCCCTCCCAGGTCCAGAAGACCTTCACGGTCAGGGCGGTGAGGTCCATGACGTGGCTGACGGTGATGCCGCTGCGCTCCGTCCAGGAGACGAACCAGACGCCGGGGGCGACGGCCGCGACGTGCAGCGGGACGTCCTCGTACTGGCCGGCCGACTCGCCGAGGCCCTCCCAGCGCAGCCGGGTGCCGTCCGCGGAGTAGGAGTTGCGGAAGGAGGCGCCGTTGTCGACCTCGAAGAGGTAGGTGCGGCCGGCGAAGCCCGGCAGGGGGGCGTTCATGGAGGTCCTCGGTCCTTCGGGCGGGTCGGATCGGCGGGCGGGTGCGACCGGGTCGGCCGCACCCGCCCAACCTATCGGACCGGGGCTCCGGTCAGCAGCCGAAGTCGACGCGGCGGAACGACGCGTAGTGGTCGGCCGTGTAGTAGTCCTCGTGGTGGACCTTGCCGGTGATGATCCGCCGGGTGCCGCGGGTCGGGCTGCCCGGGGTGATCACGGTGTACTCGTGGTAGTAGCCGGTGGACTGCGCGGGCAGGACGCCCTCGCGGTTCTGGAACACCACGCCGTCCTGCGAGTACGGGAACGGCCCGCCCGCGTCGATCAGGCGGATGGTGTCGCGGCCCTGGCTGGGCAGCGCCGTGTAGCAGATGTTCCCGCTGACGGCGGCGTGCGCCTGGCCGGCGGCCACGGCGGTCGGGGCGAGGGTCAGCAGGCCGAGGGCGGCGACCGAGGCGGCACGGATCTTCAACGCGCGTAGAGTCATTCGCATGCCAGCAGTGTGACGCCCCGTCGGATCCGGCGGAACCCTTGGCGCGAACACTTCACTTCAGGGTCACCGCCGCACCACCCCGCCGCCGCGTGCCGGACCGCCACCAGCGGCGCCCGCGGGGCGCGGCCCTGACCCGCGGGGCCCGGGCGCCACCGCCCCTCCCGCGACCTGACCCCCGTCACCCCCGTCCGAGAACGCCTGGCGCGCTGGACACCACCGGCGTCCCGACGGCCGGCGGCACCGCGCTGCTCGGCGGCCTCGACCACCTGGAACTCGCCCGGGCCTCCGTCGCGACCGCCCAGGTCGGCGCCCGGCCGGGATGACGGAGCGCGATGTGAGAGTGCTCTCAGCGGGCCCCGGCCCCTTGGAGACAAAGCGACAATCTGCCTAGCCTGCGGGTGCGTCCAGGACCGGACGCACCCGCCGACGGGACGCCGAATCCCGCCCGACCGACGGCGTCGTCCCACAGCACAGACCACGGGCGGGAGCGGGGGACCCACCGCAGTACGCCACGCCTTCCCCCGCCCCTGCCCGGCGGCGGGCCCAGGCATGGCTCGGGGTGAAGCCGCGCCTTCGCGCGGCCGGGCGGCCTCGGCGCCCGAACCCGACAGCTCACCTCGCAGGCGTCGCGGAGGAACCCGTCCCATGCGACCCACACCCCTTGCCACCCCCGCCCGTCTCGGTGTGCTGGCCGGCGCCGCCGCGCTGGTCGGCGTGCCGCTGGCCGCCGGACCCGCCGGCGCCGCCACCGGCACCACCGTCGTCCAGGACCGGCTCGCCCCGGCCGGGATGACCGCCGGCAGCGCGAGCACCGCCTCGCTGACCCTGCACGCGAACCGCTGCTTCACCGCGAAGACCGTCGGCGTCGGCATCCGCGACGCGGCCGGCGCCAACCTCGACTTCCCCGGCAGCGCGAGCAACGTCCGGATCTGCTCCGGCGGCGTCACCGTCACCACCGGCGCGCGCACCCTGCCGGCCGGCACCTACACCCAGTTCGGGTTCTGGCAGGACACCGCGGGCGGCTGGCACAACCTGCCCTCGCGCACCCTCACCGTTGCCGGCGCCACCACCGCGCCGACCACGCCGACGGCCCCGACCACGCCGACGGCCCCGACCACGCCCACCACGCCGACGGCGCCGGACCCGGCCCCGGGCCAGGCGCCCGTCCCGGGCAAGTCGCTGACCTGGTCGGAGGAGTTCTCCGGGCCGATCGCCTGGGGCAGCAAGTGGACCGGCGACCGCAGCAGCGCCTACCGCTACGGCAGCCACAACCCCGACGACAACAAGCTGGACTGGCTGGCCCCGTCCGCCGTCACCGTCTCCGGCGGCGTCGCCACCTTCACCGCCACCCCCTCCGCGCACACCCTGGAGAACGGCAAGCAGGCCTGGGACACCGGCCTGCTCACCACCGAGTACAGCAAGGACGGCTTCCAGGTCCGCACCGGCGACTACATCGAGGCCCGGGTGAAGCTGCCCGCCGGCACCGGCGCCTGGCCCGCGCTGTGGACCTGGAAGGACGGCAACAACGAGATCGACAGCTTCGAGTACCACCCCGACAACCCGAACCTGCTCGAACTCTCCAACCGGATCCGCTCCGGCCTGAAGTACCACACCGACGCGAACGCGGTCGCCCCCGACCGCTGGGTCACCATCGGCACCTACTACGGCGCCGACTCGGTCGACTGGTACGTCAACGGGGCGAAGGTGTTCTCCGACGGCACCGGTGTCGGCGCGAACTGGTCGGCCTACCCGATCCTCAACCTGTCGCTCAGCGCCGGCCAGTACCACCCGGCGGCGAGCGGCAGCGCGCCGGTCTCGTTCAGCGCCGACTACCTGCGGGTCTACCGCTGACGGACCCTCACGTGACGGTGAGCGCGAACGCCGTCCGGTCGTTCGCCGGGACGCGGTCGTCCGCGCTCACCACCCGCACCTGCCCCGCGGTCCGCAGACCGTGGGGCAGCTGCGCGTCCGCCCGCACCGGCACCAGTGCCGTCGCCGACCGCAGCGGCGGCAGGCCCGCCGGGAACACGCAGCTCACCGTCCGCCCGGCGGCCGTGCACGAGGACGGGAAGTACGGCCCCTCCGGGGCGAAGCCCGGCGGCAGCTCCACCACCACCGTGAACGGCGAACCCGTGGTCTGCGGACCGCCGTTGGCGACGAAGGCGTGCACCGTCGTCACCTCGCCCGGCGCCACCGGGTCCGGATCCAGCCGCACCACCCGCAGGTCCGAGTCCGAGGGGGCGGCGGCCGCGCCCAGCGCCCCCAGGGCGAGCAGGGGCGCGGCGAGCAGGGCGGGGAGACGGTGCACGGGGGCCTCCGGCGGAGCGCGGTCAGTCGTGCACCCAGCGTAGTCGCGCCACCCGGGCCGCCCCGCAGGACCACGCCGGGCGGCGGGTAGCGTGGGGCGCATGGGAACTGCGGGGGATGCGGGCGGGGCAGCGGTGTGGACGGCCGAACTGCCGGGTGCGGCAAGGGCGTTCCTCGACGGCGCCGGGGTGGGCTGGGAGCCGTCGAACGACGGGGCGGTGCGGCGGTTCGGGCGGTACGTGGGGGAGTTCGCCGATGCGCTGGAGGAGAACCTGCGGGAGGGGCTGCGGGTGCTGACCGGGCTGGGGGCGCACTACCGGGGGCCGGTGTACGAGGCGCTGCTGGCCGAGTACCGGGAGGCGGCGGAGGGGAGGATGGCCCGGATGGTGGCCGGGGCGCGGACGTGCGCGCGGCGGCTGCAGGTGGCGGCCGACGTGATCGCCGGCATGCAGAACGAGGTGGTCGAGGAACTGGCGGCGCTGGCGGCGGACGAGGGCCGGCCGGTGGCGGACCGGGCCGCCGCGGCGGAGAAGCAGATCGCCTACCTGCAGCGGCAGTTGGAGCACTACGCGCTGGACCAGGTCAGCGAGGTCGCGGCCGACCAGCTGGGGGCGATCGTCGCCGAGGCGTCGCGCGGGCCCGAGCGGCCGCGCTCCGCGGAGCTGTTCGCCGCGCTCGACCGGGGCGAGGACCTCGGCCCGGAGCACCGCTTCGACCCGGTGGAGGTGGAGCGCTGCGCGGTGGCGCTGGACCGGCACGAGGACCGGCTGCGGCTGGCGGCCGAGCGCTTCCGGACCTGCCTGGCGACCGTCGACTTCGCGGCGCCGCCCGGGCCCGACGACGCGCTCGTGCACGGCTTCCTGCTCGACCGGGGCGCGGCGCGGGCGGTGTTCGGCGCGGACGGGATGGTCACCCTGGACGGGCGCTCGGCGGCCGCGGTCGCGCACCGGCCGAGCCGGGTGTTCCTGCGGGAGGTCGGGCTGCCGGGCGACGCCGCGTTCCTGGCCCTGCAGCCGGAGCTCCGGTGGGGCGAGGCGCGGACCGGGGGCGAACCCGGGGCGGCGCACCGGCTGGCGCTCGGCCGGTTCGGCGCGGACTGCTTCCACCTGGACACCGTCACCGGCCGGGTCCACAACGTCCCGGACGGCGGGCCCCCGCAGCTGGCCGCGACCCGGATCGACGCGTTCGTCCTGGCGCTGCACGCCCTGGAGGCGGAGCGCCCCTTCTACGAGACCGGCCTCCGCTACCGCGACCACCTCGACCCGGCGGGCGTCGAGCGGCGCTTCACGGCGCTGCTGCGGCGGGTGGACCCGGAGGCGGCCGCCGAACCGGACGGGTTCTGGCACCGGCTGATGGGCCACCTGCACAACAGCTAGGCGGGAGAGGTGAGTTGACGCACCGTCAGAGGACCTCGCCGAGGCGGGCGGCGATCGCCTGCATGAGCGGGACCAGGCCGGCGGCGCCGGACTGGGCCTCCAGGGCCTGGATGCGGGCCTCGGGGCCGGAGACCGAGAGGGCGGTGGGGGTGGGGGCGCCGGGGACGGCGACGGCGATGCAGCGGACGCCGATCTCCTGCTCCTGGTCGTCGACCACGTAGCCGAGCTCGCGGGCGGTGGCGAGCTGGGCGAGCAGCGCGGCGGGGGTGGTGACGGTGTGCGGGGTGTGCGCCTGGAGCGGGCCGGGGCCGAGCAGGGCGCGGGCCTCGTCCTCGGGGAGCTGGGCGAGCAGCGCCTTGCCGACGCCGGTGCAGTGGGGCTGGACGCGGCGGCCGACCTCGGTGAACATGCGCATGGAGCGGCGGGACTGGACCTGCCCGACGTAGACCACCTCGCCGCCCTCCAGGACGGCCAGGTTGGCGGTCTCGCCGGTGGCCTCCATGAGTTCGGCCAGGTAGGGGCGGGCCCAGGAGCCGAGGAGGCGGCCGGCGGTCTCGCCGAGGCGGATCAGGCGCGGGCCGAGGGTGTAGCGGCGGGCGGTGTCCTGCCGGACGTAGCCCTGGGCGACCAGGGTGCGGACCAGGCGGTGGATGGTCGGCATCGGCAGGCCGGAGCTGGCGGACAGCTCGCTGAGGGTGGCGATGCCGCCGGAGTCGGCGAGCGCCTCCAGGAGCTGGAAGGCGCGCTCGACGGACTGCACCGAGCCGGTGGTGCGTTCGGTGGAGGTGCTGGCCACGGGCGTTCCCTTCAATGTCCGGGGAGGAGTAGAGTCCACGCGATTCATCAACAAACCGTTGAAATTCTGTATCGCGGAAACTAGTCTCCACTGTACAGAACGGAACAGCCCAAGGAGAGTCCTGCCCATGGCCGCCGCAGATCAGGGTTCGTCCCCCTCCGTCCCCGGTGTCACGGTCTCCGGTCCGCCGGTGCCGCGCGCCGGGGAGGTGCTGACCGCGGGAGCACTGCAGTTCGTCGCCGACCTGCACCGGGCGTTCGAGGGCCGCCGCCGCGAACTGCTGGCCGCCCGCCGCGAGCGCCGCGCCGAGATCGCCCGCACCGGCACGCTGGACTTCCTGCCGCACACCGCCGACGTCCGCTCCGGCGACTGGCAGGTCGCCCCCGCCCCGCGCGCCCTCACCGACCGCCGGGTCGAGATCACCGGCCCCACCGACCGCAAGATGGTCATCAACGCGCTCAACTCCGGCGCGAAGGTCTGGCTCGCCGACTTCGAGGACGCCACCGCCCCCACCTGGGAGAACGTCGTCTCCGGCCAGGTCAACCTGATCGACGCCTTCGAGGGCCGGATCGACTTCACCAGCCCCCAGGGCAAGGCGTACGCGCTCAAGCCCGCCGCCGAACTCGCCACCGTCGTGGTCCGCCCGCGCGGCTGGCACCTGGACGAGCGCCACCTCACCGTCGACGGCGACCCGGTGGCCGGCGCCTTCGTCGACTTCGGCCTGTACTTCTTCCACAACGCCGCCCGGCTGATCGCCAAGGGCGAGCAGGACCCCAACTCCGGCCCCTACTTCTACCTCCCCAAGACCGAGAGCCACCTGGAGGCCCGGCTCTGGAACGAGGTCTTCACCCACGCCCAGGCCGCCCTCGGCATCCCGCACGGCACGATCCGCGCCACCGTGCTGATCGAGACCATCACCGCCGCCTTCGAGATGGACGAGATCCTCTACGAACTGCGCGAGCACGCCGCCGGGTTGAACGCCGGCCGGTGGGACTACCTGTTCTCCATCGTGAAGAACTTCCGGGACGCCGGCGAGCGCTACGTGCTGCCCGACCGCAACACCGTCACCATGGCCTCCCCGTTCATGGCCGCCTACACCCGCCTGCTCGTCCGGACCTGCCACCGGCGCGGCGCCCACGCCATCGGCGGCATGGCCGCGTTCATCCCCTCCCGCAAGGACCCCGAGGTCAACGCCGCCGCCCTGGTCAAGGTCCGGGCCGACAAGGAGCGCGAGGCGAACGGCGGCTTCGACGGCTCCTGGGTCGCCCACCCCGACCTGGTGCCCGTCGCCCGCGCCTGCTTCGACGCCGTGCTCGGCGAGCGCCCGCACCAGAAGGACAACACCGGCGCGCCCGAACCGGTCACCCCCGCCCAACTCCTCGACGTCGCCGCGGCCGGCGGCAGCTGCACGCACACCGGACTGCACAACGCCGTCCAGGTCGGCGTCCGCTACATCGAGGCCTGGCTGCGCGGCCTCGGCGCCGTCGGCATCTTCCACATGATGGAGGACGCCGCCACCGCCGAGATCTCCCGCTCCCAGATCTGGCAGTGGATCCACAACGGCGTGGTCCTCGCCGACACCGGCGAGAAGACCACCGCCGAACTGGTCCGCCGCCTGGTCGCCGAAGAACTCGCCTCGCTGCAAGCCGAGTTGGGCGAACAGGGGTACGCCGCCGGCCGCTGGACGGAAGCCGCCGCGCTGTTCGAACAGGTCGCCCTCGCCGAGGACTTCCCCGACTTCCTCACCCTCCCGGCGCTCGCCCTCATCGACTGAGCGAACGCCCCACGCGCTCCGCCCCGCACCGCAGGCACCCTCACATCGGCCGCGGTGCGGGGCGGCCCGACGAAAGGAGCACCATGACACGCATCTTCTTCAACGGCCAGGCGATGACCGGCGGCCCCTTCCACGCCAAGGTCCACGGCCACCTGGTCGGCCCGGTCAGCACCGCCCCCGGCTACCGCTTCTTCTCCATCCGCGACGAATGCCCCGCCCTGCTCGCCGACCCGAACGTCGACACCGCCATCGAGGGCGAACTGTACGACCTCCCGCTGGAACACCTCCGGGACGCCGTCCTCCCCGGCGAACCCCTCGAACTCGAGCTCGGCGTCATCGAGTTGGCCGACGGCACCCCCTCGCTGTCGATGGTCCTGGCCCGCGGCCAGCTCGAACGCGGCACCCACCGCGAGATCACCGAACACGGCGGCTGGCGCGCCTACCTGGCGACCCTGGGCCGCGAGGCCTGAGGGGCCGTCGAGAAAAAGCAGGTGCGGGCAGGGGGGTCGTCCGGGCTAGGGTGAAGCCCGTTCAGGTGCGCAGGCACGGATCGCCTCCCGGACGCACAACTCCACACGACTGCCACCTCCCGGTGCGCAGGCGCCGGTTACTTCCTCCAACGAAACCACCGGCACCGCTTTCGATCTCGGGAGGCCACCGCGCCGGGGCGTCCGGTGCGCAGGCGGGGGATACTTCTGGTTTCGGCGGTTCCGGGTTCGATCCCCGGTCGCCCGTGCCCGCACGGGCGGTAGCTCAATGCGGTAGAGCACCGAACTGTCACCTCCGCCGCGGCGGGCCGCTCCGGCCCGCACGACCTCGGACGCCCCGGTTCGGCACGCCTCCCCGCAGGACGCAGGAGGACCCACCCCATGGCCCGCTTCAACATCCGCCGCCGCCCCGCCGCCACCAGCGGCCCGACCTCGCCCGTGACCACCACCGGGCAAACCGTCCGCAACCACAACGGCGGAACGGGCCACCTGCGCGACGAGAAGTCCGAACTCTTCCTGCTCGCCGTCGCCAACCTGGTCGGCCAGGACAGCTTCTACGGACGCGGCGGCGACCGCGACGACCGCTACACCGCCCTCGTCCGCACCCTCGCCGTCCGCGACCCCGAATGGACCCTCGGCCTGCTGCGCTGGCTGCGCCACGGCGCCGCGATGCGCACCGCCTCGCTGGTCGGCGCCGCCGAGTTCACCCGCGCCCGGCTCGACGCCGGCCTGCCCGGACACTCCCGCCAGGCCGTCGACGCGGTGCTGCGGCGCCCCGACGAGCCCGGCGAACTGCTCGCCTACTGGACCTCCCGCTACGGCCGCGCCCTGCCCAAGCCGCTCAAGCGCGGCGTCGCCGACGCCGCCGCCCGCATGTACGACGCGCGCGCCCTGCTCAAGTACGACACCGCGAGCAAGGGCTACCGCTTCGGCGACGTCCTGGAGTTGACCCACCCCGCCCCGCACCGCGACAAGCCGTGGCAGGGCGAGCTGTTCCGCTACGCGCTGGACCGCCGCCACCGCCCCGACGAGGCCCTCCCGCCCGCCGGGAACGCCGTGCTGACCGCCCACCGGGAACTGACCGCCCTGCCCGTGGCCGAACGCCGGGCGGTCCTGGAGAGCCCCGGCGGCGCCGAGCGCCTGGCCGACGCCGGAATGACCTGGGAGGCCCTGGCCGGCTGGCTGCAGGGCCCGCTGGACGCCACCGCCTGGGAAGCCGTCATCCCGTCCATGGGCCCGATGGCGCTGGTCCGCAACCTGCGCAACTTCGACCGGGCCGGGGTCTCCGACGAGGTCGCCGCGACCGTCGCCCGGCGGATCGCCGACCGCGACGAAGTCCGCCGCTCGCGCCAGTTCCCGTTCCGCTACCTCGCCGCGCACCGGCACGCACCCTCGCTGCGCTGGGGCCACGCCCTGGAACAGGCCCTGCGGCACTCGCTGGAGAACGTGCCGCAGCTGCCCGGACGCACCCTCGTCCTGGTCGACCGCTCCGGCTCGATGTTCGACCGGCCCAGCGCGCAGACCGAACTCAACCGGGCCGACACCGCCGCCGTCTTCGGCACCGCCGTCGCCCTGCGGTCCGCCGGCGCCGACCTGGTCGAGTTCGGCACCACCAGCCGGACGATCGACCTCCGGCGGGGAGACTCCCTGCTCAAGGCGGTCGACCGCTTCGGCAACCTCGGCGGCACCAGCACCGCCCAGGCCGTCCGCACCCACTACCGCGGCCACGACCGGGTGGTGATCGTCACCGACGAGCAGGCGTACGGCGACTTCCCGCACGACCCGCTGGCGTCCGTCCCCGCCCACGTCCCCTGCTACACCTGGAACCTGGCCGGCTACCGCACCGGCCACGCCCCCTCCGGCACCGGCAACCGCCACACCTTCGGCGGCCTGACCGACGCCGCGTTCCGCCTCGTCCCGCTGCTGGAAGCCGGACGGGACGCCGTCTGGCCGTGGGAGCAGGACCAGTAGGCCGGTCAACCCCCCTGCGGGGTAGGGGAGTTCACCGGTCGCCGGAGGCGAGGGCGGCCCCCAGGGGGGAGCGGGCGTACAGCACGCTGCGGCCGGCCCGGGTGCGGGTGAGCAGGCCCGCGGCGGTGAGGGCGGACAGGTGGCGGCTGACGGCGCCCGGGGTGACGCCGAGGCGGTGGGCCAGGGCGGTGGTGGTGGCGGGGTGGGCCAGCAGCAGGAGCAGGCGGGCCCGCGGGGGGCCGATCAACTCGGCCAGCGCGTCCGGCACTTCGGGGAACGGCTGCTGCTCGCCCAGCAGCGCCGTGCCACGGGCCGGGTAACTGATCACCGGCGGCTCGTCCGGGTCGATCACGGTGTGGGCCCCGCGGCCGCACAGGGTGGGCAGCAGGATCAGGCCGCGGCCGGCCACCGGGGTGTACCGGCCGCCCAGCGCCCGGACCCGGGGGTCGGGGTCGTCCAGCCGCAACACCCCTGATTTCCAAGAGAGTTGGGGGGAGAGGTCGGCGAACAGGCCCTCCGCGCCGTGCTCGGCGAACATCCGTCCCCGGTGGGCCAGGTCGGCCTCCAGGATCGCCCGCGCCCGCGGCCACCAGTGCGGCAGCAGGCAGCGCTCCCAGTAGCCGCGCAACTGCTCGACGCAGTGCGCCAGCAGGGCGGCCGGGTCGTCCAGCCGGGTGGCCAGCGAGGGCGGCAGCGGCGCGCCGTCGCCCTGGTGCGCGGCCGTGAAGTCCTTGGCGACGACGGCCGGATCGGTGGCCGCGAGGACCGCCAACTCGCTCTCGAAGGACGGGCGCCGGCCCGCCGGACGGGGCGTCAGGAAGTCCGGCACCCAGACCCGGGGCGTCACCAGCGCGTCCAGCAGCGCGGAGTCCAGCTCCCGGTACGCGGCCTCCCAGGACGCCGTCCAGCGCCGGTAGTGCGGGTACGCCGCCGGGCGGCGGCGGGCCCGCAGGCTGAACACCGCCTCCTGCAGCGGCGAGTAGGTGATCCAGGTGGTGGCGAGGTCGTCCACGCCGAAGGCGAACTCGAACATTGACCCCAACGGTAAAAGGATTCCCGGCCGCTGGGAACCCTGGTGTCCTGGCCCGCATGACCGCCGCCGCCGCGCCCGCCGGGCGCCGCTCCCTCCTGCCCGCAGACCCGATCCTGCGCCGGCTCGCCGTGATGACCGCCGTCAACACCGTCGGCAACGGCCTCTACTACTCCGTCAGCGCCCTCTACTTCACCCGCCAAGTGGGGCTGAGCGCCGGACAGTTGGCCACCGGACTGGCTGCAGCCGGAGTCGCCGGGATGCTGGCCGGCGTCCCGTTCGGACGGCTCGCCGACCGGGTCGGCCACCGCCGGCTGCTGTACCTGCTCGGGCCGCTGCAGGGCCTGGCCGTGCTCACCTACGCCTTCGTCGACGGCTTCGCGCCGTTCGTCGCCGCCATCGTCACCGCCACCGTGCTGGAACGCGGCGCGATCGTGGTGCGCAGCGCGCTGATCGCGCACCTGCTGCCCGCCGAGGACCAGGTGCGCTCGCGGGCGGTGCTGCGCTCGGTGATGAACGCCGGGCTGGTGATCGGCTCCACCGGCGCGGTCTTCGCCCTCCAGTCGGACAGCCACTGGGGCTACACCGCCGCGCTGGCCGTGGACGCCGCCAGCTTCGCCGCCACCTCGCTGCTGCTGCGCGGCCTGCCGGAGGCCGGCGTCCCCGCCGGGCGGCGGACCGGCGCCGGGCGGCCGCGCACCGCGCTCGCCGACCGGCGCTACCTGCTGGTGGCCTTCCTGCACGCCGTGCTGGAACTGCAGTTCGCCATGCTGGAGATCGGCATCCCGCTGTGGATCGCCACCCGCACCGCCGCGCCGCGCGCCCTGGTCGCGGTGGTCGGCATCGTCAACTGCCTGACCGTGGTGCTGTTCCAGGTCCGCGCCGGCCGCGGCGTGGTCGACCTCCGCTCGGCCGCCCGGGCCTGCGCCCGCGGCGGCGTCCTGCTGGGCGCGGCCTGCCTGGTGTACGCGGCCGCCGCCGGGCACGGCGCCGTCCTCGCGGTGGCCCTGGTGCTGACCGGCGTGCTGCTGCACAGCCTCGCCGAACTGCTCACCTCCGCGGGCGGCTGGACGCTCAGCCTCGACCTGGCCGACCCGGACCGGCACGGCGAGTACCAGGGCGTCTTCATGAGCGGCCAGGCCGGCTCGCACGTGATCGGCCCGCTGGTCGTCACCGCCACCGTCCTCGCCCACGGCGTCGCGGGCTGGGCCGTCCTGGGCGCCCTGCTGGCAGCGGCGGGGCTGGCGATCCGGGCGGTGGCGCGCGGGGCGGCGGTGCGTGCGGCGGTGGCGTGAGCGGAGCGCGGAGCCGGCCCCGGACCCTTCGCCGTGGGTCCGGGGCCGTGGGTCCGGGGGCCCGCCGTCGTCCCTGGCGGCGGGCCCCCGGAGTGTGAGGGGGTGTCAGCCGCGGGCGGCGAGGTCGCGGGCGGCGCGGGCGGCGGCGAGGGCGATCCGGTCCTCGTCGACGGTGGTGAGGCGGCCGTTCTCGACCACGGCGTTGCCGTTGACGAACAGGACGGCCAGCGGCGGGAGGGCACCCAGGACGAGGGCGGCGACCGGGTCGGCGATCGAGGAGTGCAGGACGCCGTCGACCTTCCACAGCGCGAGGTCGGCGAGCTTGCCCGGCTCGATCGAGCCGATCTCGGCCTGGCGGCCCAGCACGCGGGCGCCGCCCATGGTGCCCAGGCGCAGCGCCTGGCGGACCGTCAGGGCGTCGGGGCGGCCGTGCAGGCGGTTGATCAGCAGCGCGTTGCGCAGTTCGGTGCCCAGCTCGCCGGACTCGTTGGAGGCGGTGCCGTCCACGCCGAGGCCGACCGGGACGCCCGCCCTCAGCATGTCGGGGACCCGGGCGATGCCGGCCGCGAGGCGGGCGTTGGAGGACGGGCAGTGCGCGACGCCGGTGCCGGTCTCGGCGAACTTCGCGATGTCGGAGTCGTTCATGTGGACGCAGTGCGCCATCCACACGTCCTCGCCGAGCCAGCCCGTCGACTCGAAGTAGTCGGTGGGGCCCATCCCGAACAGCTGCTTGCAGAACTCCTCCTCCTCGGCGGTCTCCGAGCCGTGGGTGTGCAGCCGCACGCCCTTGCGGCGGGCCAACTCGGCGGACTGCCGCATCAGTTCGGTGGAGACCGAGAACGGGGAGCAGGGCGCGATGGCGACCTGCAGCATCGAGCCGAACGAGGCGTCGTGCCACTTGTCGACGGCGCTCTCGGACGCGGCGAGGATCTCGTCGGTGTCCTCGACCGCGTGGTCCGGCGGCAGGCCGCCGTCCTTCTTGCTGCGGTCCATCGAGCCGCGCAGCGCGGTGAACCGCAGGCCCAGCTCCTGCACGCCGGCCACCGAGGCGCCCAGCACGTCGCCGCCGCCGCGCGGGAAGACGTAGTGGTGGTCGGAGGCGGTGGTGCAGCCCGACTTGAGCAGCGCCGCGGCGGAGCCCTGGGTGGCGGCGTGCACCAGGTCCTCGTCGATGCGTGCCCAGGTCGGGTAGAGCGCCACCAGCCAGTCGAACAGGATGCTGTCCTGGGCCAGGCCGCGGGTGATCCACTGGTAGAAGTGGTGGTGGGTGTTGACCAGCCCGGGGGTGAGCAGGTGCCCCTCGCCGTTGATCCGTCGCGCCACGTTGTCCAGCCAGGCGGGCGCGGGCCCGTCGCCGACCGACTCGATGGTGTTGCCGAGCACGACCACGTGGCCGCGGGCGTACTCGGTGTCCTGGGCGTCGACGGTGGCGATCGCGACGTTCTCGATCACGATCCGCCGGTCGGCGGCGGGGGGCTGGACTGCCATGGGGGTACTCCTTGGAGGGAACGGCCGGCGGAGCCGACGTGGTGGAACAGCAGGTTGAGCAGCACCGCGGCCAGGCAGCCGGCCGAGATGCCGGAGTGCATCAGGGTGCGGACGGCCTCCGGGAACCCGTCGTAGAAGGACGGTACGGCGATCGGGATGATCCCGACCCCGAGCGACACCGACACCAGGATGGTGTGCGAGGTCGACTCCATCCCGGCCTCCGCGAGGGTGCGGATGCCGGACGCCGCGACCGTGCCGAACAGCACGATCCCCGCGCCGCCGAGCACCGGCTGCGGCACCAGCGACACGACCGAGCCGAGCACCGGGAACAGGCCCAGCAGCACCAGGATCCCGCCGCCGGCCGCGACCACGAACCGGCTGCGGACCTTGGTGAGCGCCACCAGTCCGATGTTCTGGGCGAACGCGCTGCACGCGAAGCCGTTGAACACCGGGCTGACCGCGGTGGCCAGGCCGTCGGCGCGCAGGCCGGCCGCCAGGGTCGGCTCGTCCGCCTCGCGGTCGACGATCCGGCCCAGCGCCAGCATGTCGGCGGTGGACTCGGTCATCGAGACCACCATGACGATGCACATCGACACGATGGCCGCGATGTCGAACTGCGGCCCGCCGAAGTGGAACGGCGAGGGCAGCGCGAACACCTGCGCCTCGCCGACCTTCGAGAAGTCGGCCAGGCCGAGCGGGAAGGCGGCGGCGGTGCCGACGGCCAGTCCGATCAGCAGGGACATCTGCTGCCAGAAGCCCCGCAGCAGCCGGTTGCCCAGCACCACGGCGGCCAGCGTGAACGCGGCCAGGCCGACCGCCTTCGCGGAGCCGTAGCCGGGCGCGCCCGGCGAGCCGCCGCGCGCCCAGTTGACCGCCACCGGCAGCAGGGAGACACCGATCAGGGTGATCACGGTGCCCTGCACGACCGCCGGGAAGAACCTGACGAGCCGGCAGAAGTACGGTGCCGCGAGGAAGCACAGGACCCCCGCGACGATCACCGCGCCGAAGATCACCGGGAGGGCGTCCTTCGGGCCGTGCTCCTTGGCGATCGCCAGCATCGGTGCGACGCCGGCGAACGAGACGCCGTTGACGAACGGGAGCCGGGCCCCGATCCGCCAGACGCCCAGGGTCTGCAGCAGGGTGGCCAGTCCGGCGGTGAACAGGCTGGCCGATATCAGCAGGGCGAGTTCGCCGGGGGTCAGCCCGACGCCCGCGCCCACGATCAGGGGTGGAGCGACCACGCCGGCGTACATCGCGGCGACGTGCTGCAGCCCGGTGCCGAACAGCTTCGGCGGGGAGAGCACCTCGTCCACCGGGTGGGTGGGGGTGGAACCGTCGTCAGTGGTGGGGGTGGTGCGGAGTGCCATGGAAGTAGCCCCTTTGCTGCCCCAGGCTCTCGGCGCAACCCGGGCGCTGGAGAGGGTGTGGATCGGCCGGAGGGCGGGACGACGGTGCAGGGTCCCTCCGGACTGCTCTCCAGCTCCCGGGACTGCCGCCGTGAGGGCGGGCACGGTCTCCGAACGGTGGGGGGAGGGAGAGAGCGGAACTGCGGTGCTGCGTAAGGCGGTTGGCGGAGCGTCAGGCGACCGGGATGACCGGGGTGACGCCCTCGCGGTGCACGGTGCCCTCGATCAGGCCGTACATCCGGTCGGCGGCGAAGTAGACCTCGTTGTCGTTCTTCAGTCCGAACGGCTCCAGGTCGACCAGGAAGTGGTGCTTGTTCGGCAGTTCGAGGCGGACCTCGTCCACCTCGGCGCGGTTGTTCAGCACCCGGGTGCCCATCGCGTGCAGGGTCTGCTGCAGCGAGTAGGAGTAGGTCTCGGCGAACGCCTCCAGCAGGTGGCGGCGCACCTGCTGGTACGAGCGGTTCCAGTTCGGCTCCGGCTGGTCGTCGCGGCCGTGGAAGCCGAACGCCCAGCGGGCGGTGACCTGGGTGGCCAGGATGCGGTCGTACGCCTCCTGGAGGGTGGTGTACCGGTCCTTGATGTAGCCCCAGAACTCCGAGTTGGTGGTGTTCAGCACCACCAGGTCCTTGAGCCCGGAGATCACCCGGAACCGGTCGCCGTCGTACACCACCTCGGTGGTGCGCACCTCCTGGCCCTTGCGGACGAAGGAGTGGCCGACCTCCTCGGAGCCGATGAACCGGGAGGAGGAGTCGGGGGTCTTGATCCGCTCCCAGCCGTACTCCTCGACCCGGATCCGGGCGCTGTGCACGACGCCGCGCTCGGTGTCGTCCACGAAGTGCCGGGCCAGCCGGACCGCGAAGCCCTCGGCGGACTCGATGCCGTGCTCCTTGGCGTAGGCGTACACGGTGTTCTTGGTGGTGTCGGTGGGCAGGCAGTTGGCGTTCGAGCCGGTGAGGTGCACGTCGTCGAACTCGCCGCGCAGCGCGACCGAGACGTTCAGGTCCTTGATCTCGTGGCGGGTGGAATCGCGGTAGACCCGGACGATGCGGTTCTCCGCCTTGCCGTACTGGTTCTGACCGAGCACGTGGGCCATGACGTGGCTCCTAGGGTTCCAGACGGTCTACCTAGCTTCCGCGGTAGACCGAGTAGCCGAACGGGTTGAGCAGCAACGGCACGTGGTAGTGGTGCTGCGCGGGCGCGACCGTGAAGACGATCGAGACCTCGGGGAAGAACGGCTGCTCGGCCGACCCCGCGTAGTACGCCGCGGTGTCGAACAGCAGCCGGACGACCGAGCCCGCCTCCGCGGCCGGCAGGTCCTTGACCCGGCCGTCGGAGTCCGTGGCGGAGGTGCCGAGCACCTGCCAGCCACCCTCGGTGTGCAGTGCCAGCTCGACCGGAACGCCCTCGGCCGGACGGCCGAGGCTGGTGTCGAGCACATGCGTGGAGATGCCGGTCATGGTGGGGAAGACCTCACTGAATGGCAGGAAGTGACTGTCCGTCAATTCATTGCTTGACGTCAAGCAGTTGATCGAGGCGAATCTCGTTGATCTTGCGCAGCTCCTCCCGGACGTTCTCCGCCTCGGTGGCGGTGTCGTTCGGGTACCGCTCGCGCAGCGCGGCGAGCATGCCCTCCGCGGTGCGGCCGGTCGCGCAGATCAGGAACACGTGGCCGAACTTCGCCTCGTAGGCGGCGTTGGCCGCGCGCAGCTCGTCCAGCACGGCCGGGGCGGTGCCCCGGATGCCGGCCTGCTCGCGCTCGGAGGTGGCGTCGCCGGCCTTCGGGGTGCCGATCCGGGCGTGCCCGGCCATCGCGTCGTGCAGGTCGTCCGCGGAGAGCTCCGCCATCGCCTTCGCGTTGGCGGCGGACAGCTCGGCGCGGTCGTGCCAGGGGCGGGACGCCGCGACGGCGGCGGCCCAGGTGGGGCTGGAGCAGACCTCCAGCAGGATCTCCCGCAGCCCGGACGCGCCGGTGGCGGCCAGGGCCGAGAGAGCAGGGGGTGGCTGGGTCACGGTGGACCTCCTGAGGGTTGGTGCCACCCGCACAAGCTAGATGGGCCGCAACAGGCCGTCAACACTTTGTTGAACTGTTTGTGCTGACAGCACACGGCGCCGGGTCCGCGACCCGGCGCCGTGTGCGATCCGCCAAAGCAGGGCCCGGCGGGTCAGTCCTTCTCCTGCCGGTTCAGGTAGTTGTACACGGTGAACCGGCTGACCCCGAGCGCCGACGCGACCGTCTCCACCCCGTGGCGGACGGTGAATGCGCCGCGCTCCTCCAGCAGGGCGACGACCCGCTGCTTGTCCGCGCGGTCCAGCTCGGTCAGCGGCCGCCCGTCGAACTGCCGGACCATCTCGGCCAGCAGCCGGTCCAGCGCACTGCTCAGGTGCGGCAGCCGCACCGCCAGCGCGGGCGCGCCGTCCCACTCCAGGACGACGTCCTCCGCGCGGGCCTCGGCCGGCGCGACCGCGGTCGCGCCGACCGCGTCCAGCAGTGGCCGCAGGGCGGCGGTGAGCGGGTGGTCCAGGGCGTCGCTCACTGCTTATCCCCTCCTTCGGATCCTTCCGGCCCGGGCGCCGCGGGGGTGCCGGGCCGCTCGTCCAACACACTGACCTGGACCGAGATCCGGCTCGCCCCCGCCGCCAGGGTCTCCCGCAGCAGTCGGGTGACGGCGGCCAGGGCCGGCTCGGCGTCGCCCTCGGCGCTGGTGCCGAACGGCCCGACCGAGACGGCGAGGCCCGCCTCGTCCACCACCCGGCGCGCGGCCTTGGCGTGCTCGGGGAACCCGTCCAGTTCGAACGGCTCTGTCGTGAACTCCACCATCAATCGCACCCGCCCACCTTAGACCGACCGGCAAATGGAGGGCGGCGTCGCGGGCCGATGGCTGTCGCCCGGACGGCTTCTCCTCAGTCGCCGTGGCTTCGCCACGGCTCCCTCGTCGGCACCGCCCGGACTCGGCCCTCGACCCGCTCCTTCACCCACCCTCCATTTGCCGGTCGGTCTCATCGATCCGCCCGGTCTGGTCGATCGGACAGTGCCGTCCCGCAGCGCGGCCGGGAGTTCGGCTGCTTCAACAAATTGTTGCGACGTTCTTGACAGTCCGGCCGGGCGGCGGAGAAGCTTCCATCAAGCAGAATCCAGCTTCCGGATCGTGGAAGTTGCCCGGCGGGCGCCGCCCGGCGAGAGAGCGATTGAGGTGAACGACGTGACCGCTGCCGCCCAGCACCGCTTCACGGTCAACCTGTCCATCCTGTTCGGCGAACTGCCGCTGCTGGAGCGGCCCGCCGCCGCGGCCGCGGCCGGCTTCACCGCCGCCGAGCTCTGGTGGCCGTTCGGCGAGGACCACGCCCCCGGCAACGCCGAACTCGACGCCCTGGCAAGCGCGTTCGAGACCGCCGGCGTCCAGCTCACCGGCCTCAACTTCGTCGACGACCTGACCCGCGGCGCCCGCGGCACGCTCTCCGTCCCGGCCGAGAGCGAGCGCTTCCGGGAGAACATCCCGGTCGCCACCGCCCTCGCCGAACGCCTCGGCACCGGCGCGCTCAACGCCCTCTACGGCAACCGCGTCCCCGACGCCGACCCCGCCGAACAGGACGCCCTCGCGCTGGAGAACCTCGCCCTCGCCGCCCGGGCCGCCCACTCCGTCGGCGCGGTCCTGCTGGTCGAGACCCTCAACAAGGCGGAGTCCCCGGACTACCCGCTGGTCACCGCCGCCGCCGCGGTCGACGTCGTCGACAAGGTCAACGCCGCCACCGGCCTCGGCAACGCCAAGTTCCTCTGCGACCTCTACCACCTCGCCCGCAACGGCGAGGACCCGGCCGCCGTCATCGACGCGTACGCCGACCGGATCGGCCACGTGCAGATCGCCGACACCCCCGGCCGCAACGAACCCGGCACCGGCGAACTCGACTTCGAGGACCTGTTCGCCCGCCTCACCGCGGCCGGCTACCGGGGCCGCATCGGCCTCGAGTACCGCCCGGCCGGCGGCGTCAGCGCCGAGAGCTTCGACTGGCTGCCGCGCGAACTGCGCGCCGCGCGCTGAGCCCCGCGCTGAACCCCGGGCGCCGAGCTCTCCTTTCCCCTCAAGACCCTCACACGTAAGGACCCGCACGCGATGAGCCGCAAGATCGCCTTCATCGGCCTCGGCATCATGGGCAAGCCCATGGCCGTCAACCTGGTCAAGGCCGGCCACCACGTCACCGGCTACAACCTCACCCAGGAGCCCATCGACGCCCTGGTCGCGGCCGGCGGCCACGGTGCCGCCTCGATCGCCGAGGCCGTCGCCGACGCCGAGGTCGTCATCACCATGGTCCCCGCCGACCCGCACGTCGAGCAGGCCGTCCTCGGCGAGGGCGGCGTCCTGGAGAACGTCAAGGCCGGCACCCTGGTCATCGACATGTCCAGCATCACCCCGCAGACCTCGATCAAGGTCGAGGCCGCCGCCAGGGCCCGCGGCGTCCGCACCCTGGACGCCCCCGTCTCCGGCGGCGAGGCCGGTGCGGTCGAGGCCGTGCTCTCCATCATGGTCGGTGGTGAGGCCGCCGACTTCGCCGAGGCGAAGCCGCTGTTCGACGCGCTCGGCACCACCGTCGTGCACGTCGGCCCGGCCGGCGCCGGCCAGACCGTCAAGGCCGCCAACCAGCTGATCGTCGCCGTCAACATCCAGGTGCTGGCCGAGGCCGTGGTGTTCCTGGAGAACGCCGGCGTCGACCTCGCCGCCGCCCTCGACGTGCTCGGCGGCGGACTGGCCGGCTCCACCGTGCTGAACCGCAAGAAGGGCAACATGCTCGCCCGCGAGTTCGCCCCCGGCTTCCGGATCGACCTCCACCACAAGGACATGGGCATCGTCACCGACGCCGCCCGCGCCGTCGGCGCCGCGCTCCCGCTCGGCGCGGTCGCCGCCCAGCTCGTCGCCTCCGCCCGCGCCAACGGCGACGGCTCGCTCGACCACTCCGCCCTGCTGCGCGGCGTCGAGCGGCTCTCCGGCCGCGAGGTCAAGTAACCGACGGGCCGGCAACGGGGGCCCGGCCGCTGGAGGCCGGGCCGCCGCAGGCCCGACAACCGACTCCCCCTGGCGGCGTGTACCTGTCCGGTCGCGCCCGCGTCGCCAGGGGGGCACCACCCCCTCCCCGCCGAGGGGAGCCTCCCGCACGTCGGAAGCGGGACGGGAGGTCGGCGGGGAGGGAGACTCCTCACCAGGGGTTCGGGGGACGGCGCGCACCGGCGCCGAACCGCCGGCCGTCTCGGGGCCCGGTGGCGAACCGCCGGCCGTCTCGGGGCCCGGTGGCGAACCGCCGGCCGCCCCGGGGCCCGGCGCCGAACCGCCGGCCGTCTCGGGGCCGGGTGGCGAACCGCCGGCCGTCCCGGGCCCCGCTCCCGCATCCCCCAGCTCCCTGACAGTTCCTCCCCGTGAAAGGCCGGTCCGCCGTGCGAGGTCATGTGGTCGTCGCCCCCGACAAGTTCAAGGGGTCGCTGGAGGGCGCCGAGGTCGCCGCGCGGATCGCCGCCGGGATCCGGCGGGCGGTGCCCGGCCTCGAGGTGCGGGAGCTGCCGGTGGCCGACGGCGGCGAGGGGACGCTCGCGGCGGCGCTCGCGGCGGGCTTCTCCCGGGTCGAGGTGAAGGTCGCCGGGCCGACCGGCCTGCCGGTGGTCGCGGGGCTGGCCGTGAAGGGCGAGACCGCGGTGGTCGAGTTGGCGCAGTCCTCCGGCCTGGCCCGGCTGCCCGGCGGCCGGACCGCGCCGCTGGCGGCGGGCTCGTACGGGGTGGGCCAGCTGATCGCCAAGGCGGTCTCGCTCGGGGCGACCCGGGTGGTGCTGGGCCTGGGCGGCAGCGCCTGCACCGACGGCGGTGCGGGCATGGTGCAGGCGCTGGGCGTCGAGCTGTACGACGCGGACGGCGCCCCGCTGCCGCCCGGCGGGGCCGCGCTGCGCCGGCTGGCCCGGGTGGAGCCGGGCCCGCTCGCGGAGCGGCTGCGCGGGGTGGAGGTGATCGTCGCGTGCGACGTGGACAACCCGCTGCTCGGCCCGCGCGGCGCGGCCGCCGTGTACGGCCCGCAGAAGGGCGCGGACGCCGCCGACCTGGTGGTGCTGGAGGAGGGGCTGACCCGCTGGGCGGACGCGGTCGCCGACCTGACGGGCCGTGAGGTCCGCGGTGCGGCGGGCGCGGGCGCGGCCGGCGGGGTGGGTTTCGCCGCGCTGGCGCTGCTGGGGGCGGCCATGCGGCCCGGCATCGAGCTGCTGCTGGAGCTGCTGGGCTTCGAGCGGGCGGTGCGCGGGGCGCGCCTGGTGGTGACCGGCGAGGGCTGCCTGGACGAGCAGACCCTGCACGGCAAGGCCCCGGCGGGGGTGGCCGCGGCGGCGGCCCGGGCCGGGGTGCCGGTGGCCGCGGTGGCCGGGCGGCTGGAGCTGGCGGAGCGGGAGTGGCGGGCGGCGGGCTTCGTGTCGGCGCTGGCGCTGGCCGACCTGGCGGGCGATCCGGCGGAGTCGATGGCCCGGGCGGGCGAGCTCGCGGAGCTCGCGGGGGAGCGGCTGGCGGCCGCGCTGCTGGCCTGACGGTTTGTTGAATTCTCGTACGTTCACACATTGACGTTTTGTTGAAGGCGAGCCTAGGCTCCCACCACTCCTTCGACCCACCCTCGCTGTTCACGACGCTCGGAGGTCCCCTCATGCCCATCGGCGACACCGCGGTGATCCGCTCCCGGCGGGTGGTCCTGCCGGACGGCGAGCGCCCCGCCGACGTGCTGCTGCGGGCCGGAAAGATCGAGCAGGTCGCCCCGCACGGCACCCTGCTCGCCGGCGACCGGCAGCTCACCGACCTCGGCGACACCGCGCTGCTGCCCGGCCTGGTCGACACCCACGTGCACGTCAACGAGCCCGGCCGCACCGACTGGGAGGGCTTCGCCTCCGCGACCAGGGCCGCCGCGGCCGGCGGCGTCACCACGATCGTCGACATGCCGCTCAACTCGATCCCGCCGACCACCACGGTCGAGGGCCTGGCCGCCAAGCGGAAGACCGCCGACGGTCAGACCTGGGTCGACCTGGGCTTCTGGGGCGGCGCCGTCCCCGGCAACACCGCCGACCTCGAACCCCTGCACCGCGCCGGCGTGTTCGGCTTCAAGTCCTTCCTCGCCCCGTCCGGGGTGGACGAGTTCCCGCACCTGGCCACCCCCGCCGACCTGGAGGCGGCGCTCGCCGAGCAGGCCCGGATCGGCGCGCTGGCGATCATCCACGCCGAGGACCCGGCGGTGCTGGCCGCCGCCCCGCAGGTCCCCGGCACCCACTACCGCGACTTCCTGGCCTCCCGCCCGGACGGCGCCGAGGCCGCCGCGGTCGCCGCCCTGCTGGCCGCCGCCCGCCGCACCGGCGCCCGGGTGCACGTCCTGCACGTCTCCTCCGCCGCCGTGCTGCCGCTGCTGCGGCAGGCCCGCGCCGACGGCGTCGACGTCACCGCCGAGACCTGCCCGCACTACCTGACGCTGGCCGCCGAGGAGGTCCCCGACGGGGACACCGCCTTCAAGTGCTGCCCGCCGATCCGTGACGAGTCCAACCGCGACCTGCTCTGGCAGGCCCTCGCGGACGGCGAGTTCACCGCCGTGGTCTCCGACCACTCGCCCTCCACCCCCGACCTCAAACTCCTCACCCGGCACGGCGGCAGCGGCGACTTCGCCGCCGCCTGGGGCGGCATCGCCTCGCTCCAGCTCGGCCTGCCCGCCGTCTGGACCGAGGCCCGCCGCCGCGGCCACACCCTGGCGGACGTGGTCCGCTGGATGGCCGCCGGCCCCGCCGCACTGGTCGGCCTGACCGGCACCAAGGGCGCCATCGCGCCCGGGTACGACGCCGACCTGGTGGCCTTCGACCCGGACGGCGAACTCACCGTCCGCGCCGAGCGCCTCCACCACAAGAACCCGGTCACCCCCTACGCGGGCCGCACCCTCACCGGTCTGGTCCGGCACACCTGGCTGCGCGGACGGACCGTCGACCCCGACGGCGCCCCGCACGGCCGCCAGATCACCCGACCCTGACAGTCCAACGCCGATAGAAGGAGCACCAGTTGAGTACTGACCTGACCTCGAACGCGCCGTTCACCGAGCTGGTCGACCTGGCCTCCCGGCTGCTCGGCGCGGGCGTGGTCGCCACCAACGAGGACACCTTCGCGGACGCCGAGAACCTGCTGGTCGCCCAGCCCGCCGAGTTCCGCCCGCACACCTTCGGCCACAAGGGCCAGATCATGGACGGCTGGGAGTCCCGCCGCCGCCGCGGCGCGAGCGCCGAGCAGCCGCACCCCACCGACGAGGACCACGACTGGGCGGTCGTCCGGCTCGGCGTCGCGGGCCGGATCCGCGGCGTGGTCGTCGACACCGCGCACTTCACCGGCAACTACCCCGAGACCGCGTCCGTGCAGGCCGCGTCCGTACCCGGCCACCCCTCGCCCGAGGAGCTGGCCGCCGCCGAGTGGACCGACCTGGTCCCGCGCACCGCGCTCGAGGGCGACACCGCGCACCTGTTCCCGGTCGACGACCCGACCCGCTGGACCCACGTCCGCCTGAACATCTGGCCCGACGGCGGCGTCGCCCGGCTGCGGGTGCACGGCGAGGTGCTGCCCGACCCGCGCGACCTGGCCGGCCTCACCTTCGACCTGGCCGCCCAGGAGCACGGCGGCGTCGCCGAGGCCGCCTCGGACCGCTACTTCTCCTCCCCGCACAACCTGAACGCTCCCGGTCGCGCCTCCGTCATGGGCGACGGCTGGGAGACCCGGCGTCGGCGCGACAAGGCCAACGACTGGGTGCAGATAGCCCTGGCCGGGGGCGGCGAGGTCCTGGCGGCGGAGGTGGACACCTCCTGCTTCGTCGCCAACGCCCCCGGCTGGGCCGAACTCGTCGGCACCGACGGGGAGAAGGAGACCGTCCTGCTGCCGCGCACCCGCCTGCAGCCCGACACCCGCCACCGCTTCCGGCTCCCCGCGGGCACCCCCGTCACCCACGTCCGGATCAACGTCTACCCCGACGGCGGCCTCGCCCGCCTGCGCCTCACCGGCCGCCTCACCCCCGCCGGCCAGGACGCCCTCGCGCTGCGCTGGTTCAACGCGCTCCCCGCGCGGGAGGCCCGCGCGGCGCTCGCCGCGGCCGGCCTCGCCGAGGACCTCGCCGAGGCCCGCCCGCTCGCCGACGCGACGGCCGTCCGGCCGCTGTACGCGCACTGACGGCGCGTCACTCCGCGCACTGACGGCGCGTCACCCCGCGCGCTGACGGCGCGCCACCCTCCGCGAGCCGTCAGCGCGCCACCACCCCCGCACTCCTCCTGTTCTCTGCACGCCCGAGAAGGATCACCCATGCCCAAAACCCTCAGCACCGAGTCCGGCGCGCCCGTCGCCGACAACCAGAACAGCGCCTCGGCCGGCGAGTACGGCCCGCTGCTGGTGCAGGACCAGCACCTGCTGGAGAAGCTGGCCCGGTTCAACCGCGAGCGGATCCCGGAGCGGGTGGTGCACGCCCGCGGGTCGGGCGCGTACGGGTACTTCGAGGTGACCGACGAGGTCTCGCAGTACACCCGGGCCGCGTTCCTCTCGCAGGTCGGCAAGCGCACCGAGCTGTTCCTGCGCTTCTCCACCGTGGCGGGCGCGCTCGGCGCCAGCGACGCGGTGCGCGACCCGCGCGGCTTCGCGGTGAAGTTCTACACCGAGCAGGGCAACTACGACCTGGTCGGCAACAACACCCCGGTGTTCTTCATCAAGGACCCGATCAAGTTCCCGGACTTCATCCACTCGCAGAAGCGCGACCCGTACACCGGCATCCAGGAGCCCGACAACGTCTGGGACTTCTGGGCGCACTCGCCGGCCTCCACCCACCAGATCACCTGGCTGTTCGGTGACCGCGGCATCCCGGCCTCCTACCGGCACATGAACGGCTACGGCTCGCACACCTACCAGTGGGTCAACGCCGAGGGCCGGGCGCACTGGGTGAAGTACCACTTCAAGACCAACCAGGGCGTCCGCTCGCTGGACGCCGCCCAGGCCGCCGAGACCGCGGGCGGCGACGCCGACAGCCACCAGCGCGACCTGCACCAGGCGATCGAGCGCGGGGTGTTCCCGTCCTGGACGCTGTACGTGCAGCTGATGCCGGTCGAGGACGCCGCGGACTACCGGTTCAACCCGTTCGACCTGACCAAGGTGTGGCCGCACGCCGACTACCCGCTGGTCAAGGTCGGCCGGCTGGTGCTCAACCGCAACCCGGAGAACGTGTTCGCCGAGGTCGAGCAGGCCGCGTTCTCGCCGAACAACTTCGTCCCCGGCATCGGCCCCTCGCCCGACAAGATGCTCCAGGGCCGCCTGTTCGCCTACGCCGACGCCCAGCGCTACCGGCTCGGCGTCAACCACACCCAGCTGCCGGTCAACGCCCCGCGCGCCGCCGAGGCCGCCAACTACGGCCAGGACGGCTACGCCGCGCTCAACCCGAACGGCCGCGGCAAGAACTACGAGCCCAACTCGTACGGCGGCCCCGCCCAGACCGACGAGCCGCTGCACGCCCCGCAGCCGCTCACCGGCCACACCGGCACCTACACCACCCCCGCGCACAGCAAGGACGACGACTTCTTCCAGGCCGGCGAGCTCTACCGGCTGATGACGGAGGACGAGAAGTCCCGGCTGATCGCCAACCTGGCCGGCTCGCTCGCCCAGGTCGGCCGCGACGACGTGGTCGAGAAGAACCTCGCCCACTTCCACGCCGCCGACCCCGACTACGGCAGCCGCCTCGCCGCCGCGGTCGCCGAGCTCCGCTCCGCCCAGGAGGACTGACGCCCCGTCACCCCCTCTCGGGACCGGCCCCGGCGCGCGTGGTGCGCCGGGGCCGGTCCGGCATATGCGTGTCAAGGGCGCGGCCCTCCGCCGGGGCGAATATCCGGTGAGGGGACGGTGCGGAGCCGGTGGGCTGGCTACGCTGGACGGGAGGCGGGACCGGCGGCGGAGGGGGCGGGGCCATGTCGACGGCGAGCAGGGGCCGGGAGGACGGGTTGCTCGGATCGGGCGGCCCCGGCGGCGGGCCGTTCGGGACGCTGCGGCGGGCGCTGCGGCTGCTGGAGGCGGTCGACCGCCGCCCGGACGGCGCGACGCTGGCCGAACTGGCCCGGGAACTGACCCTGCCGCAGGAGCAAGTGCGGCTGCTGGCCGAGGAGTTGGAGACCGAAGGGTACCTGGTCGGGCTGGACGGCGGCTGGGCGCTCGGCGGCGCGTTCACCCTGCTCGGCACCCAGCACCGGGAGCCGATGGTCCGGGCCCGGCTGCACCACCGGCTGGAGGAGCTGCGCGAGGAGCTCGGCGCGGCCGTCTACTTCAGCCGCTACCACGACGGCGAACTCTCGGTCGAGGCGGTCTGCGCGGACGAGCAGGCCCCCGCCGTGCACGAGTGGGCGGACTTCCGGGCCACCGCGCACGCCTCCGCGATCGGCAAGTGCCTGCTCGCCCAACTCGACCACGACGCCCGGCTCGACCACCTCGCCCGGCACCCGGCCGCCCGGCTGACCGCGCGCACCATCACCGAGACCGACCGCCTGCTGCACCGGCTCGACCGGCAGCCCGCCACCGTCCCGGTGCTGGACCTCCAGGAGTACTCGATGGACACGGTCTGCGCGGCCGTCCCGATCGTGGCCGGCAGCACCGTCGGCTGCCTGGCCACCTCGCTGCCGGTCGCCCAGGCCCACCGGCTGCGCGAGGTCGCCGAACTGCTGGCCGCCCGGGCGACGCCGCTGATGCTGGCGATGGCGGTCTGACCACCCGTCAACCCGCTTGTCGAACAGTGCGTTCGAAGGAAGGATGCCGGGGATGAGCGACCATCCCCGACGGCCCGCCGTCCGCCCGTACCGGCCCGCCGACCGGGCCGCGCTGTACGACATCTGCGTGCGCACCGGCGAACTCGGCGGCGACTCCCGGCAGACCTACCCCGACCACGACCTGCTGCCGACCATCTTCGCCGCCCCCTACGCCGTCCTCGAACCGGACCTGGCGTTCGTCCTGGACGACGGCACCGGCCGCGCCGTCGGCTACGTGCTCGCCACCGCCGACACCCCGACGTTCGTGCGGCGCTTCCGCGACGAGTGGCTGCCCACCGTCACCGACCGCTACCCGCCGCCGACCGGCGAACCGGCCACCCCCAGCGAGGTGATGGTCCAGCTGCTGCACACCCCCGAGCGGCTCCTGCTGCCCGAACTCGCCGCCCACCCCGCCCACCTACACATCGACCTGCTCCCCAGCCACCAGCGGGCGGGCCACGGACGGCAGTTGATGCACACCCTGCTCGACGCCCTGGCCGCCAAGGGCGTCCCGAAGGTCCACCTCGGCATGGTCACCGCCAACACCGCCGCCCGCGCCTTCTACGACCGCCTCGGCTTCCACCCCCTCCCCGTCCCCGACCCCGGCCCGCTCACCTACCTGGGCCGCCGCACCGGCGGCTGAACCCGCCCGCTACGATCGCGGCCCGCCGAACGAGAAGGACGACGCACCGATGGGCCTGTTCTCCCACCGCAAGACCGGCCGGGCCGCCGGGATCCTCCACGAGGCCCAGCAGGCCCGCGAGAAGGGCGACTTCCCGGCCGCCGAACGCCTGGGCCGCCGGGCGGCCGGACTGTACGCCGAGGCGGTCGGCTCCGGTGCGCACCAGACGGCCGCCGCCGAGGCGCTGGTGGGCGCCGTGGTGCACGCCCAGGGCCGCGGCGAGGAGGCCGAGCGCGGGCTGCGCGCGGCCCTGGCCGTCGCGGGCCTGACGGCCGACGGCGAGGTGCTGCTGCGGGCGGACCTCGCCAACGTGCTGCGCAAGGAGGGCCGCTACCAGGAGGCGGTCCAGGAGATCAGGACCGCGCTGGCGCTCCGCGGGAAGAGCGAACTGAGGCTGTCGGTGCGCCAGTCCTGCGCCCTGCTGCTGGGCGAACTGGGACAGCACCGGGAGGCCGCCGAGCAGTTCGCCGCACTGGTCGCCGACACCGGTCGGGGCACGCCGCAGATGCGGACCTTCGCGGCGGCGATGGAGAGCAACCTGCTCACCCAGCTCATCTACCTGGGCGAGCACGCCGAGGCGGACCGCCTGGTGGCCGGGATCCGCGAGCGGGCCGCCACCGGGTGGGAGCCGGAGGCCACCTTGACCAGGGTCTCGGCGGCCAACAGCCGGGCGCTGAGCCTGTGCCTGCGCGGCCGGCACGCCGAGGCGGAGGAACTGCTGCGGCAGGGCCTGGCGGCCGGCCCGTCCCGGGAGCAGTTCGTCCAGATCCTGAACGTCAACCTGGTGCGCGCGCTGCTCGGCCAGGGCCGGGTCGAGGAGGCCGGGCAGGCGCTGGACACCGCGCTGGCCGCGGCAGGGAAGCTGCCCGCGCCGTCCGACCACGACCGCTCCTCGCTCGGCCTGGCCACCGCCAACCTCCGCCTGGCGCAGGGCGACGCCGCCGGGGCCGGAGCGGCCGCCCGCGAAGGGCTCGCGCTGTGCCCGCCCAGCCGGAAGCCCACCCACCGGGCCCTGGAGCTGCGCACCGCGCTCGGCACTGCCGAGACCCGGCAGGGCCGGGGCACGGACACGCTCACCGCCGCGCTGGCGGACTGGGAGGAGCACTTCGGGCCGGCGCACCACGGCGCGGCCGCCGCCCGCGACGCCCTGGCGGCACCGGCGGGCTGAGGCGCCGGCGGGCGGCGGCATTGGAGGGTTGGGGTGCAGGGGGGTTGAGGCGCAGGTAGCGCGAAGAGGCCCGCCGACCGGATCGGGGGCGATCCGGTCGACAGGCCCGTACCGTTCGACGTGTCCCCTCAACCACCGGTGGATCCTCCCCAACGGGTGGCAGCACGTCGACCGCGAAGCTCACCTGAGCGGCTGAGGCTTCCTTCGCGCTGATCACGTTAGTCGGCCGGGACCGCCGCGGGTTGGCACTGCGTCCACAACGAATTGGCGATCTGTCTCCACTGCGGCGCGCCTCCCGCCGCGCGGGCCGCCGACCTGTTCACGTTCAGCGCCAGCTTCACCGGGGCCGCGCTGCGGCTGCGGCTGACCGACCACCGCAGGGCCCAGGTGCTGCTGCGCGGCGCCGCCCCGTCATCGAGGAGACCGTCCGCGCGGCCCCCGCCCGACCTGCGCAAGACCTGACCGTCCGCCCGCCCGCCAGCGCCCGCCCGTCCGCCGTGTACGAGCACGTCCCCGGCGCGGTCGAGGAGACCGCCGGGTCGATCGCGGCCCGGCGTGAGAACGGCAGCTGACCGGCCGGGCGGGCGGCCCTGGACAGCGGGCGCCGGGTGGCGGAGGATGCGCGCGGACGCCCCCGGGAACGCGAAAGGCAGGGAGCTCGCGCTCTCCTGCCGTTATCAAACTTATACCGCAAGGGGGGCCTTGCCGCAAGGCCCCCTCGATGCCGCACAATCGCTGATCTGAACCGGGGAACCCGCGCGAACAGCACAGACGGGGCAGACCGCGAGCAGCACGCGGACGGAGCGCGGCCCACCCGGCAGCGGATCGGAGTCACCACCCATGAACCAGCCGACGACCAGCGCCTTCGACCTGCCCGAGCGGCTCGCCGCCAAGGCGGACCCGGCCCTGATCGCCGCCGACGACCGGCACTTCGCCGAGGTCGCCGACACCCTGAGCCGGGACACCGCGGAGCTGACCGCGCGCCTCGAACAGGTGCGCCGCAGCCCCGGCGGGGCCGGGCAGGCCGCGATGGACCGCGACAACGAGGTGCACCAACTCTCCGCCCGGCTGCGCACCCTGAGCCGCTTCGGCCACGACCTGTGCCTGGGCCGGATCGTCCGCGCCGACGACCCCGAGCCGGTCTACATCGGCCGCCTCGGTCTCGCCGACGCCGACGGCCGCCGCCTGCTGGTCGACTGGCGCTCGCCCGCCGCCGAACCCTTCTTCGCCGCCACCCACGCCAACCCGATGGGCCTGGCCAGCCGCCGCCGCTACCGCTGGCAGCGCGGCCGGGTCGGCGACTACTGGGACGAGGTGTTCACCGCCGACGGCCTGGAGGGCCACGCCGCGCTGGACGACCAGTCCGCGTTCATCGCCAGCCTCGGCAGCTCCCGTTCCGCGCGGATGCGCGACGTGCTGGCCACCATCCAGGCCGACCAGGACGCCATCATCCGGGCCGGCTCGCGCGGCGCCCTGGTGGTCGACGGCGGCCCCGGCACCGGCAAGACCGTGGTCGCCCTGCACCGCACCGCCCACCTGCTGTACTCCGACCCGCGCCTGGGCCACCGCAAGGGCCGGGTCCTGTTCGTCGGCCCGCACCAGCCGTACCTGGCGTACGTCGCCGACGTGCTGCCCAGCCTCGGCGAGGAGGGCGTGCAGACCTGCACGCTGCGCGACCTGCTGCCCGAGGGGGCCGCCGTCGCCCCCGAACCCGACCCCGAGGTGGCCCGGCTGAAGGCCGCCGCCGGCATGGTGCACGCGATCGAGAAGGCCGTCGCCGTCTACGAGGAGCCGCCCGCCGAGGGCCGCAAGCTCTCCACCGAGTGGTACGAGCTGTGGATCGACCCGGAGGACTGGTCCGAGGCGTTCGCCGCCCCCGGCCCCGGCGTCCCGCACAACGAGGCCCGGCAGCAGATCCTGGACGAGCTGATCACCATCCTGCTCGACAAGAACGCCGACTCCTTCGACGACGAGGAGGACGGCATCTCGCCCGAGGTGCTCCGCCGCGAACTGCGCCGCGACCCCGAACTGCTCGGCGCGCTGCGCCGCGCCTGGCCGATCCTGGAGCCCACCGACCTGGTCGGCGACCTGTGGACCGTCCCCGCCTACCTGCGGCTGTGCGCGCCCTGGCTGAGCCGCGAGGAGATCCGCACCCTGCAGCGCACCGACCCCGCCGCCTGGACGCTCGCCGACCTGCCGCTGCTGGACGCCGCCCGCCGCCGCCTCGGCGACACCGACGCCGACCGCCGCCAGCGCGCCCACCGGGCCCGGCTGGCCGCCGAGCGCGAGATGATGGACGGCGTGGTCGACCACCTGCTGAACGCCGACTACGACAGCGAGGGCGCGGTCGCCATGCTGCGCGGCGCCGACCTGCGCGAGGCGCTGATCGACCACACCGAGGCCGAACCCGTCGACCCCGACCTGCTGGCCGGGCCGTTCGCGCACATCGTGGTGGACGAGGCGCAGGAACTCACCGACGCCGAGTGGCAGATGCTGATCGCCCGCTGCCCGTCCCGCTCCTTCACCATCGTCGGCGACCGGGCCCAGGCCCGGCACGGCTTCACCGAGTCGTGGACCGAACGCCTGGAGCGGGCCGGCCTGGACCGGGTCACCCTCACCTCGCTGACCGTCAACTACCGCACCCCGGAAGAGGTGATGGCCGAGGCCGAGCCGGTGATCCGGGCCGCCCTGCCCGACGCCAACGTGCCCACCTCGATCCGGCGCAGCGGCCTGCCCGTCCACCACGGCGCCCGCGCCGAACGCGACGCGCTGCTGGACGCCTGGCTGGCCGAGCACCCCGAGGGCACCGCCTGCGTGATCGGCGACCCGTCCTTCCTCGGCGGGGGCCGGGTCCGCTCGCTCAGCCCCGAACTGGTCAAGGGCCTGGAGTTCGACCTGGTGGTGATCGTCGACCCGGAGGCGTTCGGCGACGGCATCGAGGGCGCCGTCGACCGCTACGTGGCGATGACCCGCGCCACCGGGCAGCTCGCGGTCCTGCGCTGACCGCTCCCGCGCGGCCGCCCCGGTGAATCCGCCGCGGGCGGCCCGCACTTCGCGCATACTCGACCGCATGACCGAGGAACCGGCGGCCGACCACGCCCGCCACTACCCCGACCTGGTGCGGGCCGGATCGCTGCGCGCCGCGCTCGGGACGGCCCTGCCGCCGGACACGCCCGACCGCTACCCGGACTCGGTGCGGGCCGAGGCGGGCGAGCGGGGGGTGTCGGTGGTGGCGGTCGCCGGGGAACGCGGCTTCCGGGTCCTGTGCTGGGCCCGGACGATCCACATGGCCGGCGGCACCACCGACGACCTGGCGGCGGCCGCCGGGGCGGTGGAGCAGTGGCTGCGGCCGGTTCCGGTGCGCGAACTCACCGACCGGTGGCCCTTCCTGGAGGTCGGGAGCCTCGCCGAGGCGTACGAGTGCGGCGACCCCGTCCCGGCCCGCTGGGCGCAGCTGCGGGCCTCCCGGATCCGGCTCCGGCACGCCGCCGAACTGCACGCGTTCATCGAGGCCGCCCACGCCGAACCGCGGCTGCGGGCGCTCTCCCCGGGCATGTCGATGTTCTGGGTGACGTTCAGCCGCCGGGCCGAACGGCCGCTCTGCCGCGACCTCCCGATGGTCGGCGCGCGCGGCGGCGACCGCTACGAGATCCGCCACGGCGAGGGCCGCCGGGAGGTCCGCGAGGTGGACGGCCTCGCGGCCACCCTCGCCGCCGTCCTCGACCTGCTGCCCGCGGACGCCGTGCCCGAGCCCTACCCCCCGATGGTCTGAGCCCCGTGCACAAGCCCCACCTGGACGCGGAGCTGGCCGCCGCGCTGGCCGCCCGGGGCGGCGTGCCCGCCCCGCTGACGCCCGAGAACCTGACGCAGTGGCAGCGGCACGACGCCGCCCGGCGGCCCCGCCCGACCCTGCGGCAACTCGCCGACGGCGGACGGTTCGAGGCCGCCGGGCACGACGCCGACGGCGTCCCGGTCGTCCACGGCCGCCCGGCCGCGGCGACCGGGGTGCTCCCGGCCCTGCTCTACCTGCACGGCGGCGGGCTGATCGGCGGCAACGCGCACGCCGTCCTGCCGCGGGTGCTGCGCGAGCTGGCCGAGCCGCTCGGCCTGGCCGTGCTCTCGGTCGAGTACCCGCTCGCCCCCGCCGCCCGCTACCCGGCCCCGCTGCACGCCTGCCGCACCGCCCTGCGCTGGGCGGCCGCGCACGCCGGACGGCTGCGGATCGACCCGGACCGGATCGTGCTGGCCGGCAAGAGCGCCGGCGGCGGCCTGGCCGCCGCACTCGCCCTGCTGCTGCGCGACGAGGGCGGGCCGGTGCCGGCCGGCCAACTGCTGCTCAGCCCGATGCTGGACGACCGGGGCGCCACCGCCTCCGCCCGGCAGGCCGCCGGGCACGACACCTGGGACGCCGTCTCCAACACCACCGCCTGGCAGGCCGCCCTCGGCCCGCTGCACGGCACCCCCGACCTCCCGCCGCACGCCGCCCCCGCCCGGGCCCACGACCTCTCCGGCCTGCCGCCCGCTTACCTGGAGGTCGGCTCCGCCGAGACCTTCCGCGACGAGGTCACCGCCTACGCCGACACCCTGTGGCGCAGCGGCGCCCACGCCGAACTGCACGTCTGGCCCGGCGCCCCGCACGGCTTCGACACCCTGGCCCCCGGAGCCGCCGTCAGCCGGACGGCACTCGCGGCCCGCCGGGACTGGCTGCGGCGGCTGCTGTTCAGCTAGCCGGCAGCCGGCAGCCGGGTGTCGGTCCAGCCGGTGTCCGTCCAGCCGGTGGCGGTGCGGGTGTGGCGGCGGCGCAGGTGGTGCCGGTCCGGGGCGGCCTGCCAGAACTCGGCCTCGGCGGCGTGCAGGGCGTAGCAGCGCAGGTCGGGCGAGGGGGTGGCGCAGCCGGGGGAGGGGCGGACCGGGCCGCGCAGGCGGACCTGGCGGCCCCGGGCCGGCCAGTAGACGGTCAGCGCGGCGTCCGGGCGGGCGGCGAACTGGCGGGCCTTGGGGGAGTCGGGTTCGGTCCAGAAGTGCCAGGCCGCGGCGGGGAGTTCGACGTCCCGCAGGACGAGCACCCGGGCGTCCGGGCGCCCCTCGGCGTCCACCGTGGCCAGCGTCAGCACCTGCGCGTCCGGGACGCCCGCGGCCAGCGCGTCCAGCAGCCAGGCGGTGAACAGCTCGGCCGGGCCGGTGGGCGCGTGGTCCGGCGCCGGGTAGGCGGGGGCGGCCAGCACCGGGTGCGCGATCAGCGCGCGGACGAGGGGGGTGGGCGAGTCGGTCACGGGGTCTCCGGTGGCGGCGGCGGGGCGTCGGGCGGCATCAGCACGCTGATCCGGTAGGTCGTCGGGTGGGTGAGCCGCCCGCAGAACGTGTCCAGCCGCAGGCGTTCCTCGTCGTGGGTGCGTTCGGCCTGCAGCCGGCGGAAGTACGCCGTGAACTCGGCGTAGTCCTGCGTCGAGTACAGCGGGTGCCACTGCCAGCCCTCGTACCGCGCGGCCTGGCGCCGTCGTGCCGCTTCCTGTCTGCGTTTGCGTCTGTGCTGACCGGGCATGGGGTCCAGCCTGACGGTTCGCGGGGCGGCAGGACAAGCGGGTTTGTGACTCCGAGCGTTAGTCTGCGAGTTCGTCGTTGCCGAGCTGGGGTTTCGACTTGTAGTTTGCGCACCGTTCCGAGCGTTAGTTTGCGAGGAGCCGTCCGGCAGTGGTGACCGTGGGTGACGCATCCGGCTTCTGACAGGTGTCCGCGTACTCGCCGCCTCACTTTGTTGAGCCAGTCAATGGTCTGAGGAAGGCGGGGAGCGACGAGCGAAGGTGAAGTTCGTTGATCAGCGGTCGCCGGTCCCGGTGGCGTCAGCCATGGCCGGGGGAGCCCCCGGTTGCGCGACTGTAACGGTGTGCTGGGACACTGGCTGCCTGTGACGCGCTCAGAGCTTGCCAGCCGTATTCATTCCGTTTCTCACCTCACCGGTGAGTTCGTCCTCCGATCGGGACGTACCGCCACCGAGTACTTCGACAAGTACCGTTTCGAGGGCGACCCTGTCCTTCTGGATGCCATCGCCAAGGAGATGGCCGCGCTGGTGCCGGCCGACATTGAGGTGCTGGCGGGGCTGGAGATGGGCGGCATCCCCGTGGTCACCGCGCTCGGCCGACACACGGGCCTGCCGTGCGCTTTCGTCCGCAAGCAGGCCAAGGAGTACGGAACTTGCCGCCTGGCTGAGGGCGCGGACATCGTCGGCCGACGTGTACTGGTAGTCGAAGACGTGGTCACGAGCGGCGGACAGATCGTGCTCTCGACTGCCGATCTGCGTGCCCTGGGAGCCGACGTTCGCGAGGCTCTCTGCGTCATCGACCGCGAACAGGGCGGCGCCGAGGCCCTCAAGGCCGAGGGGATCGACCTGCTGTCGCTGCTGACGGCCACCGACCTGCGTGCCTCTGCCTGAGCTCCGTTCCAGCCGTGCCGGGCCCGCCGACCGAAGGTCGGTGGGCCCGATGGCTCTCATCGTGATCACGGAACTGTTCCGGATCGGCGCTGCCCACCAGAATGATCGACATGACGATCCGTGGAGTGCTGTTCGATATCGATGGAACCCTGTACGACTACGAGGAGGCCGAGGAGGCTGGTCTTCACGAGCACTTGGAGGCCGAAGGGCTCTCCGGCCGGTTCGCGTCGTCGGCCGAGGCACTGCGAGTGTGGCGGGAAATCAGGGATGAGGAGCACCCGCGGTTCCTGAGCGGCGAGTTGACGTTCGCCGCCCAGAAAGCCGAACGGATACGGCGATTTCTCGCACAGGCTGGGGTGGTCGGCGCACTTGAGTCGACGGACGAGGCCGCTACGGCATGGTTTGCGAGCTATGCGGTGCGGAGGGACGCGATCCGGCGGGCGTTCGACGATGCTCAGCCGACGCTTGGCGCGTTGGCGGGTCGATTCCAACTCGGCGTCGTGTCGAACTCGGTGACCGCGCACCAGCGCGCGAAGCTGGATGCGATCGGGCTGCTCGGTTACTTCACCGAGCCGTTGATCTGCTCCCAGGAACACGGTGCCGCCAAGCCGGCAGCGAGCATCTTCCTGGCGGGTTGCGAGGCCCTGGGGTTGGCGCCCGCCGAGGTGGCCTACGTGGGTGATGACTACGATAAGGACGCGGTCGGGGCGCGGGACGCAGGGTTGCAGGCCATCTGGCTGGACCGCTCGTCTTCCGGAGGCTCCGGTGCCGTGGACGCCGGAATCCGGGTGATCGCCTCCTTGACGGAGCTGATGAATTTGTGATCAGGCAGTGAGCTCGACTTTTACCTTCACGGCTTCAGGGCTGGTCGGTGCTTTGATTCGGAGAACTTTCCGGTGAGGGTCAGCGGCTTACGATTTAGTCTCACTCGGGCGTGAGGATCGCGTTGCCTGCGTCGCTCATCAGGAAGTCCAAGACGGCAGAGCTGGCCCGCTCCGCGACGTTGCGGAGTTCGTCTGCAAGTGCCGGGTTATCGTGCCTGCGGGTGTCAGACGCACCGACGAGGACGTCACTGAGGTGGGAGATTGCGTACAGCAGATTCTCGATCTCGCCGTCCATGAGTCGGCTGCCCGCGGAACGCAGCACCTCCCGCGCCACGTCGCCATCCTGATCGTCCTCGTGGTGAGTGGCTTCGAGGTAGCAATCCGTCTGCTGCAGCCAGGACGAGAGGGCGTCTTCCATCTGCTGATCGACGCTGAGGTTGGGCTCCATGAGTGCGGAGTCTTGCACGATGTTCCGACGCCAGTTCGCATGGGGCTGCCGGAGGGTGCGCGGCCATGGTCACCCACACGGGGATTTCTCGGACAGCGAGGCGGCCTTCTCGTGATCCTGAACTCGACCAAGGGCGTATGCCCCGGCCCGCACACCACAAGCAGGGCACCAAACCACGACGGACCACTGCACAGGGATAGAACGACAACGTGAGCGCCTGGCAGGCCGCTCCTGACAGGGGGTGCCTGTCAGGGGCTCATCCGAAGATGAGCTCCACGTCTTCCGCCACGCAGAACTTCATGACGACTACGAGCTGGTGGCAGTAGTCGATGTGCTGCTGCATCACTGCATCGCCGCCGTCAGCCTCCCACCGTGCAGCGATCTGTTCGAGGCGGGGAATCACAGCACCACACTGGGCAGCTGAGAGTTCGCCGTCGTCGTCCGGGTGATCGAGGAGTGGCTCCAGAGTTGTCGAGACGTCACTCCACAGGCGGTCTCCGCCGAACCTCTGCATCTGGGAGAGCTCGAAGCCCTCGGCTTGTGCCAACCGCTGGCGGAAGCGGTGGAAGCTCGTGCAGGAGAGGCTCAGGTCCGGTGAAGTGACGTCCCCATCACCAGGAAACAGGCACAGTCCCATGTCATCCCCCTACTGTCAGAGCACACATGGTCGACTGCCGGGGGTTCGGCTCGCAAGCGAGTTCATCGTTGGACAGCACTCGCCGGTCGGGCACGTCCGCTCGTACTTACCTGGGCAGGTGCGCTAGCCCCCAGACTGCAGGCTGCCAGCAGACTGTCGGCGTGATCGGCCAGCGCTGGCAGGAGGACCCAGTAGGGGGAACGGGGGCCGGCTCCTCTGATCCGACGGGCAAGATGGATCGCCGGATCCGATGTGATGATGCTGCGGCCCGATGCGGCGAACGGGGGCTGGAAGCACGGGGCGAGGCAGGGCTCGCTGCCAGTGACGCGTGACCAGATGAGTGCGGAGAGAGCTTCCTGCAGTTGGTCTGCCGACGCCGGCGGTTGTCGTTCGTTGGCCGTGACGAAGCGCTCGACGAGCTCAGCGAACGCCTCGTCACCCAGATGCCAGGATTCATGTTGCTGGCGGCGGCGCCGGTAGTCGATGCGGTCGGATGCGGGGATGGCGGCGACGTGGTCGGCCAGCCGGTGGAGGCTGTCACGAAGTTCGTTCGCGCGTTCGTGGGAGCGGAAGGGGATCGACTGCGAGGTCGGGGGCGTCAGTTGGTCGGTGTCGGCCGGGAAGCCGAGATACTCGGCTGCTTGTTGAGCGCCCATGTCTTCGGCGGCCTGAACGAGCAGGACCGCAACAGTGCGCCGGACCCTGCGCGAGTAGGGCAGGAGGGGACGGTCCGTATCGGCCCAGAAGATCCGAAACCATTGGTCGGGGAGTTCCTGGGGGATGTTCTCGGGAGCGAAGTCGTGGCGCTTGCCGATCGTGAGTGTGAGGAGCGAGGCGACGATCTGGCGCCGTGACCAGGCCGAGAAGGGGATACGCCGCGAACTGGGGGCGGGCCTTCGTAGTGTCTGGTGGACGATCGCGCGGCGGGCGGGTGAGGCTTCCTTTTCCAGGAGCTTCCAGGTCGCCCCCCAGCGTTTGTTGTCACGTTCGGGGCATCGGCGGGCCAACTGTCCCAGTTCCTGCGTGAGTTCTCCGTCCGAAAGGCTCAGCATCCGGTCCGCGACGGACAACACCGCGGCGGCGCCCAGGGGCGCGCGAGGCAGGTAGGTCCAGAGGACGCCTTCGTCGCGAGGCGCGCGCTGGGCGTTGAACCCGGGCAGCAGTTTCTCCTGGGCAGCCAGGTGCTCGTCGACGGCGGCTCTCTGGTCGGTGGTGACCATGTCTGCTGTTGCGGGCCAGGTTGCGAGGACAACCGTGGTGATGAACTGGAGGTCAGCGAATGCCGCGAAGGCGTACTCCGGCGCGGTCTTTTCGTCCAGTAGGCAGTCGATACGGGACTGCAGATCCGCGAGGTTCTGCGGCAGGGACTGGGGCGGCAGGTCGACGGGTTGGTCGAGTCGGTGGCCGCAGGTCACTCCGGGCCGTTCGCGTTCGGCATCGTTGCGGCAGCTGGCCGGGTGAAGGCCCTCCAGCCCGGGGTTGCCGATCAGGAGGAGGGAACCGGGCCAGCCCCCGTTGAGCGTGAGGCCGGACGGTCTGCGGCAGCCGGGGCACTCGTGTTCCAGAAACACGCGGTGCTTGACGCAGGCGAAGCTGGGGGCCAGTCGCCAGCGGCGGAGCCATGGACCGCCGTGCAGCTGTTGGACTGCCGAGCCGTCTCCAGCCAGGCAATGGGGGCAGTAGCGGCTGACGGAAGAGAGGATCCAAGGCGGGGCGAGCTGACGGGACTTGGGCGGCCCGCCAGGACCACGGGGCCAGCTCAACGCGTGGGACGCCGGTGGGAACCGGCTGACCAGGGGATTCAGGGTCAGCTGGTCGACGGCCTGAGGGGTGGCCCCGATGATCTGGGCGAAGCGCTCGCGCCTGGCCGGGTCGATGAAGAGCAGACGGCCGCTGGGCGCGATGGTCGAGGTCGTCTGGGCGCCGACGAGTCCGAGCCGCCAGACGATGTGTCCCGGAGGCAGGTGGAGGCGGTGGCCGAGGCGGAGCGCGAAGCCGGGCAGCGACTCGTCCGGCAGCGGGATCAAGCATCTGGCCATGCGGTGGTCGGGGACGGCCATGGCTCAGCCGGCCGATCCGGCCGCCGGGGCGGGCCCGTGGTCGTCGAAGACGGTGTTGCGGCCGCGGCGTCGGCGGGTCGGCTCCGAAGTAGCCGCAAGCGGAGCCGGGTCGACCTCTTCCGGGGCGAGCTGCGAGTCGTCACGACGGATCACGATCTCGTCGAGTGTGCCCTCGTCCAGCACTTCGCGGCCGCTGTCCATCGCTTCCTGGCAGCCGTCCTCGATGAGACGGCTCAGCAGCCCGACGACGCCGTTCGTGCGGCGCATCAGATACTCCGGCATCGTTCCCTCGGTCAGCATGCCCGGTTTGGCGTTCAGCAGCCGCAGGTGAATCTCGATGCCGTGCAGGTGCTGCAGGAACGCGTTGATCTGCTCGCTGGTGGTGTAGCGGAAGCGGTCCATCTCGACCAGCTCGAAGCGGTGCTCGGTCTGGGTGGGCTCCAGGCCGTTGACGCGGGTGGACTCCAGAGAGGGCAGCACCCATTGCTGCTGCTTCGCGCTCCACTTCGCCTCGCGCAGCAACCCGGTGCCGGGGATGTTCACCCCGGTCAGGATCAAAGTGACGCCCAGGCTCATGAGCGCGCGGATCAGGTCGAGCACGTCCTGGTCGTCGGCGCGGTGCATCCGCAGCCGGTTGATGTCGTCCAGCACCAGCGCGCGTACGCCGTGGTCCCGCAGCGTGTCGGCGACCAGCTGGACCAGGCGGGGCAGCGTTGCCGAGGCGCGCATGTCGGCCCGGAAGAACCGCAGGATGGCTAGGCAGGTGCTCTTCGGCGTGGCGGTGACCGGGGTGGAGACATAGACGACCGGCGCGTGCAGGTCAGCGGTGCCGGGAACGGCGGCCGGGTTGAGGAAGTCGTGCAACTGCAGCCATGAGTCCTCGAACGCCGCGCAGACCGCGCTGACCGTGGCGGTCTTGCCGTAGTGGCCGAAGCCGCTGACCATCACCCCGGCCAGCGTCGGGTCGTCCATCTTGAGCGCGTTGCCGTGTAACCGACGCTTGATCAGCCGGGTCACCTTCGCAGCCATCGGGGTCTGCTGCAGCGGCAGATTCACGTTCGTGAGCCGACGGAACATGTCGTAGTCGAAGCGGCGGTCGACGGGCAGCATCGCCCACTGCTTCGGGGTCAGCTGCGGTGGAGGCAGCAGCTGACCGCGGGTGAGCCGGTAGTGCTGCCAGCCCTCAAAGGTGTTGCGGTGCAGCGTGGGCCGCAGTACGAGCTCGGCGAGCCGTTCCCGCGACGGCCACTGGTCCTGCGGGCCGCCTGATCCGGATGCCGTCACGTGTTCTCCAGGGGCTCGTCGTCGGCCTGGTCGGCCGGGGCATGGGCAGGCAGAAGGAACAGGTTGCCGCGCAATGAGTCCTCCAGCAGCGGCGGCGCCGTCAGGGTGGTGGGCTCCGTGCTCTGGCGCCGTCGGCGGCGGTCGGCGTCGACCGCTGCCCGGACGGTTCTGGCGTGGTGTTCCCATGGCTGCGGCATCGCCGCAGGTGCAGAGACGGCGTCGGGCTGCGGTCGGTCGGCGGCCGCTGTCTGGGCCCGCGTCTGCTCGCGCGAGCGGGCGGCCCGGTCCCTCTTCCCGGCCTGGCTCGGCCAGGCCGGGACCGGGGTGACCGAGCCCAGCAGCCCCAGCAGGACTGGCAGCAGTTCGGCGTCCGAGCGCGGGGCGAGCCCAGCTTGCCGGGCCTGTGCGAGCAGGTCGGCCGCGGTCTTGTCGGAGAACGCGGGGACTTCTCCCTCGGGCGGTAGCCCGTTCCAGCGCAGTGTGTGCCAGACCTGGTGGTCGTCGGGATCCTGGAAGAACACGGTGCGTCGGTCGCGCCGGTCGCTGGAGACGGCCCACTTTCCTGCGTGGCGGCCGCCGCGCTGCGACGGCTGCTGGTAGCGGGCCTGGTCGAGGACCGGAGCGTGGTACCAAAGGCCGAGGATCTTGACCCCGCGGCGCGGGTGGATCTTGACGTGGTGCCGGCGAAGCAGTCGGTAGTAGAGCTCCGGCTCGGGAATCCGCAGAGAGAAACCGCCCTGCTGCATTGCCGCCGCGAACAGCGAATTGGGGCTGTGCCGCTCGCCCGGCCCCCAGGCCGGGGCGTACTCGCCCAGTTCCCTGGCCTGCCAGATCCGGACGATCCAGGTGGCGATCAGATGTTCCATCTGGGAAAACGTCAGCACCGCGTCCGCTTCCGGATCGCTTCCGCGGTCGGCGACGTCTGTTCCGGTGAACCCGAGAAGGTGTTCGAACAGCAGCGTCTTGAATGCGGAGAACGCGCGCTCGACGGCGAACTTGTCGGTCGGGCGGAGAGCCCGGGCAGGCAGGACGTTGCAGCCTAACTCCCTCTCGGCAGCTACTAGTTCATGGCTCTTATAGGAGCCGCCATGGTCGGTGGTGACGATCTCCGGAGTGAAGAACGGCAGGGCGGCGACCTCGTGGCCGGCGAACTCGGCCACGATCTCGGCTGGGACGCCGGGATAGGGCCAAGCCATCTCCTCGCCCCAGCCCGGGCGCATCGGCAGAGGCAGCATCACGTCCCGCAGGAGCATGGCGACGTCGACCGACTGATCCGCCTGCGGGGTCAGCCGGAACGCGGGGACCGAGTGCGTGAACAGGTCCAGGCCGATCGTCAGCGTCGCGCTCACCGGATCCCCGAACACCGACTCGCGCAGCTTGACCGGCAGCGGAGTCGAGTCCAGCGCCAGCACCTGCCCCGGCCGGTGGACCACCACCCGGCCCTGGACGCCCGCCTCCTCCGCCGCCGCGGCCGACCGCAGGTAACGCTGTCGGCCGCCCTCCGGGCCGAACCACTCCTGCCAGACCGCTGCCAGCGTGTCCCGGCAGGGCACCTTCTCGGGCGGGAAGTCGGGGAACTTCTCGGCGACGTACTGGTGCAGCAGGCGGTGCTTCGCGCTCATGCTGATCCGTGAGCGGTTCTCGCACTCTTTGCGGACTGCGAAGACCGCCTCGCGAATCTCCGCGGTGACGCTGCGGCGGGGTCCGCGCCGCCGGGTCCACCGGCCGTCTGCGCAGGCCGCCACCAGATCTTGGGGCGCGATCGTGGACAGGCCCTGGAGCGTGCGCAGTCCCAGCCCGGCGAGTCCCAGCACCGCCGCCTCAGTGCGGGGAAGGGCCTTCACTTCGGCGACCTTCGCCCGCCGCCGCTCGGCCAGCGTCGTGGTCGCGGGGTCATAGGCAGGCCGTGGCTCGCCGGACCTGGCCAAGGACGCGGACCCGTCGCGGAACCCGGTCACCGCCTCCCGAACGTGCTCGGCCCGCAGCCGGGCCCGGCGGAGCTGGTCCTCCGTCAGGTCTGCCGGGCCCGGGGGCTGGACGCCCGCTCCCGGAGCTGGTGCGGGCTCGGGCCGTCCCGGCCGGGCATCGGGGTGGTTGACCAGCCATGCGAATGAGCGGACCTTGGCCTGGCCGTCCTCGGTGGTCAGCGTCAACCGTCCGAACTGCGGCTCGATCCCGGTGACCGTCCACTCGACGCCGTCCAGCAGCAGGCGAGCGCCTGCCGCCAGGTCGGGGAGCTTCCGCCCGGCCGCCATCAGATGCCGCCGACGCGTGCGGGCCAGACCAGTGAGGCGTCGCCGAGTGGCCGTCCCAGATCGACGCCCAGGCGCCGGTGCCAGAGCAGATGCGTCGCGTGCACGCGGGCGACGGCCGGGAGCCTGGTCGCTGCCACCAGCTCACCGAACCGCCGCGGCATCGCCGCCGCGAGCAGCTCGCCTTCCAGGCCGAGCCGGTCCGGAAGCGGCCGGCGCTGGGACGACAGGTGGTCCAAGCCGCTCAGCACGTGCTCCCGCCAGCCGACCACCACCGAGTAGCGCCAGCCGCAGGCGGCGGCTGCCTCCCGGGCGGCGGCGAACTTCAGCCGGTCCTCCGGCTTGATCAACCGCTCCGGGCGGACGTCGAAGAGCCAGATACTGCCGCCGGGCATCACCGCCAGGAAGTCAGGGACGTGCCGTGACCGTCCGTCCTTGTGCTCGAAGTCCAGCTCGAACGGTTGCGGCAGGACCTCCGTCACGCCGACGAAGTCCAGGGCGAGGAGCAGGCGCTGTTCCTCCAGCGATTCGAAGCCGTGGTGCCGCCCCGTGGAGACCATGAATTGCAGCCCCGGCCGGTGCCCCTGCCGAGACCGCCACGTGAACTTCCGTACCGGGCGCGATGCCAGCACCGGAACCGACGCCATGTCCCCCAGCGGCCAGGAGACTTCGGTCCCGCCGACCTGCCACGTGCCGACCCAGCGACGCAGCCAGCCGTCGGCCAGCCGAAGACGATCCCCCTCGGCGGCATCGCCCGCGTACGCCAGCACCAGGTCATCCACACCGCACACATCGGACCCGATCAAGGCCCCAGTCGAAGAACCCACCCGACCACAGCACCACAGCCGTGCACCTCAGCGCTGCCAGAGACAGCTCCTGACCACTACTCAGCGTGACTCGACCGACCCCGGACCGTCGCTCGCAAACTAGAGCTCGGAATCGCAATCTATCGATCGGAGTCACAG